>NZ_JBEOXE010000012.1:0-66020 GCF_040296485.1 Streptomyces sp. NPDC002138
GGGGGGGGGGGGGCCGGGCGCGGGGGGCGGCCCCCCGGGGGGGGGGCGGGGGGGGGGGCACGGGGGGGGGCGCCCCCCGGGCGCCCCCACGACGCGCAGAGCCAGGACGATGCGGGCGATCTCCTGCGCGCCGGGGAGAGCACGCTGCCGGGACGCCGGACCGTCCCGGGCCTGCTCACCCTGGAGGCCTTCGGCGCCGCGATGCCGCAGGTCGTGGAGGACGCCTACCGGGAACACCTGCCCCACACGCGCACCGTCCCCCCACCGGGAGAGCGCCCGCGCCTGCGCGGGCCCCTGCGCACGGAGGAGCCGGAGTAGCGCCCTCTCCCCCGGCGCCGCGCCCCCGCCTCCCTGGCGTCCGGGACCGGCCGGCTGATCGTGACGTGTACTGACAGGCGCGTAGGTTTTCTCCATGACGAACGAAGACTGGCGAACGGACCGGATCGCAAGCGCGCTGCGCGGGGAGAACCCCGCGGTGCTACGGCGGTTGACGGCGGGGTTCGCGGTGATCGGGGACGTGCAGTTCCTGCCGGGCTACTCCGTGCTCCTGGTGGACGACCCCCGGGTGCAGCGGCTGTCCGAGCTGCCGAAGGCGAAGAGGCTGGCGTTCCTCTCCGACATGGACGTGCTCGGTGAAGCCGTGGAGCACGCCTGCCGACGCCTGGACCCGGCCTTCCGCCGGGTGAACCTGGAGATCCTCGGCAACACGGACGGCTTCCTGCACGCCCATGTGTGGCCGCGCTTCGACTGGGAACCGGCCGACCTGGTGCACATGCCGGTCTGGCTCTATCCCCGCGAGAGCTGGACGGACGAGCGGCATGCCCTCGCCGCCCGTCATCAGGCCGTACGGGACGGCATCAGCGGGGAACTGGACCGGCTGACCGCGGCGGCCTGAGGTACGGGCGTACGGGTCCTCCTCGGCCACCCTCGCGCGGCACGCGGACGCGGGCCGAGGCGACGCGGGGCGGGGCGGGGCGGGGCGGGCCGACGCGGGGCGGGCCGACGCGGGCCGAGGCGACGCGGGGCGGGGCGGGGCACCTCAGTCGGTCGGGCCCGCGCCCGTGATCAGGTCGATGAGCCCCGGCAACCCGCCGTCCGCCACGGCGCGGCGCTGGCGGTCCGCGGGGGTGCCCTCCCGCAGCAGCCGGTGCGCGAGGGCGCTCACCTCGCGGAAATCACCGGCCTCCTCCAGGGCGGGGGTGATGTGACGCAGCAGGGCGCACACCACGTCGCCGCTGCTGCGGGGCCGCCCGTCCGGATCCACCAGGGTCGTGCTCAGCCCGTACCGGGCCGCGTGCCAGTTCCCGGCCGCCACCATCTCGGGCGCGGACACGGGGGCGGGCCGCACGCCCTCCTTCTCCTCCGCGATCGCCGTGGCGACCAGCGCGCGGACGACACCGGCGAGCATCACCGCGTCGTCGGCCCGGAGCTGCACGTCCAGGCACCGGACCTCGACGGTGGGGTAGCGGCCGGACAGCCTCGCCTGCCAGTAGACCTGCCCCCGGTCGGCGATCACCCCGGAGGTCAGCAGGGCGTCCAGGCGGCGTTCGTAATCGGCGAGTCCCTCGAAGTACGGCGGCGGTCCGCTGACGGGCCAGCGCCCGAAGACGATCGTGCGCCAGCTCGCGAACCCGGTGTCGCGCCCTCCCCACCAGGGAGAGTTCGAGGACAGCGCCAGCAGCGTCGGCAGCCAGCCCCGGATCCGGTTCAGCACCGCGACCCCCGTCTCCGCGTCGGGGATCCCGACGTGGACGTGCATCCCGCAGATCAGCTGCTCGTCCACCAGCTGCCGGGCCTCGCCCTCCATCCTCAGGTACCGCGGATTCCGGGTCACGGGGACGGGCCGGGTCCCGTGCAGGGGCGCCGCACCGGTCGCGGCGATCCGGCAGCCGTTGGCCTCGGCGGCCGAGGCCAGCGCGTGGCGCAGCCGGAGCAGGTGGCCACCGACCTCGTCGAGGGTCCAGCACACCGGAGTGGCCACCTCGATCTGGGCCTGGAGCAGCTCGTCCTGGACCTCGTCCGCTTCCGCGAGGGGCCCGAGACCGGCCGTGCGGCGGACCTCTTCCACGAGTGGGGCGGGTACCCCCGAAGCCGGGTCGACCAGCAGATATTCTTCTTCGACTCCCAAGGTGATCACTACATGCGACTACCCGGGCACGCCATGATCACGCCCATGAGCGGCCGTCCGGCGGGCGCGGACCAGCCGCGACTCGCCCGGCCTAGCAGTGGACCGCCTACGCCGCTAGCCTCCACCCGGGTGACAACGGTGGCCCGGGGAGCCCGCGGGCGGCCGGCAGCCCCCCGCCCTGGCGCCGAGAGCGGTGCGGGGACGGCCCCGGCCTGGGGCGCAGGCGTACCGGAGGGCTCGGCGACAGGTGCGCAAAGGTGACCTCAGAGGCCTTGACGGCGCAGTTGTGAGCGTTAACACTCATGTCACGCCAGGCCGGTACAGCGCGGCCGGGCGTGCACCCCCAGCGGCCGGCGGCGGCCCGCCGCCCGGGGACCCGCCGGGGCCGCGTCAGGGCGGTCCGGGCCCCTCACCGCGCCGGATCACGGCGCACCACTGGAGGAAAAGTGCGAAGGATCTCGACAGGTGTCGTCGTGGCCGTGCTCGGCCTGGCGCTGGCGGCCTGCGGCCAGAGTTCGAACGGCGTCGGGAGCGCGGCGGACGCGGGCGACGCCAAGGGGGGCCTGGTCGGAATCGCCATGCCGACCAAGTCCTCCGAGCGCTGGATCAACGACGGCGCCAACATGGTCAAGCAGTTCCAGGCCAAGGGCTACAAGACGGACCTCCAGTACGGCGACAACGTCGTCGAGAACCAGGTCGCCCAGATCGAGAACATGATCACCAAGGGCGCCAAACTGCTGGTGATCGCCCCCATCGACGGCTCCTCGCTCAGCGATGTGCTCCAGAAGGCGGCCGACGCGAAGATCCGCGTCATCTCCTACGACCGGCTGATCCGCGGCACCACGAACGTCGACTACTACGCCACCTTCGACAACTACAAGGTCGGCGTCATGCAGGCGTCCTACATCACCGACCGGCTCGGTCTCAAGGACGGCAAGGGCCCCTTCAACATCGAGCTCTTCGCGGGTTCGCCGGACGACAACAACGCCGGCTTCTTCTACAAGGGCGCCATGAGCGTCCTGAAGCCCTACATCGACGGCAAGCAGCTCGTCGTCAAGAGCGGTCAGACCGAATTCACCCAGGTCGCCACCCTGCGCTGGGACGGCGGCGTGGCCCAGTCCCGGATGGACAACCTGCTCAGCAAGGCCTACACGTCCGCCACCGTCGACGCGGTGCTCTCGCCCTACGACGGCATCTCGATCGGCATCGTCTCGTCCCTCAAGGGCGTCGGCTACGGCGGCGCGAACAAGCCGCTGCCCGTCGTCACCGGCCAGGACGCCGAGCTCGCCTCCGTGAAGTCCATCATCGCCGGCGAACAGACGCAGACCGTATACAAGGACACCCGCGAACTCGCCAAGGTGGCCGTGCAGATGGGTGACGCCGTACTCAACGGCCACCAGCCCGAGGTCAACGACACCAAGCAGTACGACAACGGCACGAAGGTCGTGCCCGCCTACCTGCTGCAGCCGGTGAGCGTCGACAAGGGGAACTACCAGAAGCTGCTCGTCGAATCCGGGCAGTACTCCGCCGACCAGCTGAAGTAGCCGCCCCCGGGCCCATCCCCGGGGCCGAAGAACCGGTGGTGCGACGCGGTCCCCCGCCGACCGCCGCACCACCCCAGTCGAACGGACCCACCACCATGGCCGAACCCGTCCTCGAGATGCGTTCGATCAGCAAGTCCTTCCCCGGCGTCAAGGCACTGTCCGACGTCAATCTGACCGTCGCCCCCGGCGAGGTCCACGCCATCTGCGGCGAGAACGGGGCGGGCAAGTCCACCCTGATGAAGGTGCTCAGCGGCGTCCACCCGCACGGCTCGTACGACGGCGAGATCCGCTTCCAGGGCGAACCCTGCGCCTTCGGCGACATCCGGGCCAGCGAGCGCCGGGGCATCGTGATCATCCATCAGGAACTGGCCCTGATCCCCTACTTGTCCATCGCGGAGAACATCTTCCTCGGCAACGAGCACGCCTCGCGCGGATTCATCAGCTGGCACCGGACGCTCACCCACGCGCGCACCCTGCTCGAACGCGTCGGCCTGCCGGACCACCCGCAGACCCGGGTCGCGGACATCGGCGTGGGCAAGCAGCAGCTCGTCGAGATCGCCAAGGCCCTCGCCAAGGAGGTCAAGCTGCTGATCCTGGACGAGCCGACGGCCGCGCTCAACGACGAGGACAGCCGCAAGCTGCTGGACCTCATCCTCGAGCTCAAGGCCCAGGGCATCGCCTGCATCCTCATCTCCCACAAGCTCAACGAGATCGCCCGCGTCGCCGACTCCGTCACCATCCTGCGCGACGGCCGGACCATCGAGACGCTCTCGGTCGGAGCCGAGGGAGTGTCCGAGGACCGCATCATCCGCGGCATGGTCGGCCGCGACGTGGAGCACCGCTACCCCGAGCGCACCCCGGACATCGGCGAGGTCGCGCTGGCGGTCGAGGACTGGACCGTCCTGCACCCGATCGACGTACACCGCAAGGTGGTCGACGGTGCGTCGCTCACGGTCCGGCGGGGCGAGATCGTCGGCATGGCGGGCCTGATGGGCGCGGGCCGGACCGAGCTCGCGATGAGCGTCTTCGGGCGCTCCTACGGGCGCCACACCGGCGGCCGGGTCCTGCTCGACGGCGAGGAGATCCGCACGCGCACGGTCCCCGAGGCGATCGCCCACGGTCTCGCCTACGTGACCGAGGACCGCAAGCACCTCGGGCTCAACCTCGCGGAGGACATCCGCCGCAACATCTCGCTGAGCGCGCTCGGCAAGGTCTCCCGTCGGGGCTGGGTGAACCAGCACGAGGAGACCCGGGTCGCCGAGCGGTACCGCGGGACCATGAACATCAAGGCGCCTTCGGTGTTCGTGGAGACCGGCAAGCTCAGCGGCGGCAACCAGCAGAAGGTCGTCCTCAGCAAATGGATCTTCTCCGAGCCCGAGGTCCTCATCCTCGACGAACCCACCCGGGGCATCGACGTCGGTGCGAAGGCCGAGATCTACGCGGTGATCGCCGACCTCGCGGCACAGGGCAAGGCCGTCCTGGTGATCTCCTCCGAACTGCCGGAGCTGCTCGGCCTGTGCGACCGCATCTACACCATGGCCGAAGGCCGCATCACCGGTGAAACGGACCGGGCGGACGCGACCCAGGAATCCCTCATGCGCCTCATGACCGTGGGCGCGGCAACCCAGAACGAACAGGTGTGAGCATGACCTCGATCCAGAGCCCCGCCCTCCCCGCCGAGGGCGCCGCCCCCGGCGGGGGGAAGGGCGACCGGGCGCCCGAAGGCGCACGCACCCTCCTCGTACAGCTCCTGCGCGGCAACATGCGGCAGTACGGCATGCTGGCAGCCCTGGCGTTGATCATCGTGCTGTTCCAGGTCTGGACCGACGGAACGCTGCTCAAACCGCTCAACGTCACCAATCTGATCCAGCAGAACGGCTACATCCTCATCCTGGCCATCGGGATGATGATCGTCATCATCGCCGGCCACATCGACCTGTCGGTGGGCTCCCTGGCGGCCTTCGTCGGAGCCGCGGCCGCGGTGATGATGGTGCGCCACGACATCCCGTGGCCCGTGGCCGCCGCCGTCGCGCTCCTGATAGGCGCCGCGGCCGGAGCGTGGCAGGGCTTCTGGATCGCCTACGTGGGCATCCCGTCGTTCATCGTGACCCTCGCGGGCATGCTGCTCTTCCGGGGCGGGACACAGATCCTGCTCCAGGGCCAGTCGGTGGCCCCCTTCCCGCAGGGCTTCCGCCAGATCAGCAGCGGTTTCCTGCCGGAGGCGGGCCCGCAGACGAACTACCACAACCTCACCCTGCTGCTCGGCTTCGGCGTGCTCGCGCTGGCCGTCGTACAGGAGGTGCGCGGCCGCCGTCAGGCCGCCTCCTACGGGCTGCGGCTGCTGCCGATGGGCCTGTTCCTCGTCAAGCTGGCGGCGATCGCCGTCGCGGTGACGGTCTTCACCCTGCTGCTGGCCAGCTACCACGGCTTCCCGATCGTGCTGCTCATCCTGGGCGTGCTCCTGGTCGCCTTCGGTTACGTGATGCGCAACTCCGTGCTCGGCCGTCACACGTACGCCATCGGGGGGAACGAGCCCGCCGCCCGGCTGTCCGGGGTCAAGAGCAAGCGGATCGTCTTCCTCGCCTTCGTCAACATGGGCGTCCTGGCGGCACTGGCCGGGCTGGTCTTCGCGGCCCGGCTCAACGCGGGCACGCCGCAGGCGGGCATCAACTTCGAGCTGGAGGCGATCGCGGCGGCCTTCATCGGCGGCGCTTCGGCGTCCGGCGGCGTCGGCACGGTCCTCGGGGCGATCATCGGCGGTCTCGTGCTGGGCGTCCTGAACAACGGGATGTCGCTCGTCGGCATCGGCACGGACTACCAGCAGGTCATCAAGGGTCTCGTGCTGCTGGCGGCGGTCGGCTTCGACGTGTGGAACAAGCGCAAGGCCGGCTCCTGAGGGACGCGCACGACGACGGGCGCGCGACGACGGGCGCGTGCGAGGCGGCGCCACCGCCGCGCACGCGCCGCGCGCGCGGTGTTCAATGAGATCAGGAGCGCCGTCGATCCTGCCGGAGTGAGAAACCAGTGAGCGATTACGGCCCGGGAGAACCCTTCGCGGCAGCGGAATTCCCGACGGCCGTTCTGGTACTCGACGCCGTCGGCAGGATCCTGACCGGCACCCGGGCGGCGGCCGCCCTCCTGGGCGCGCCCGAGGGTGGTCCCGCAGGCGGTCCCGAGAGTGGTCCTGATGCCGACCGGCTCGGCGCGGACGCGCTCTTCGAGGACGCCGACCTGTGGGCCCGGCTCGTCGTCGGAGCGGTCGGAGGCACCCGCAGCCGGGCCCGCGCGCGGCTGCGGCGGCCGGACGGCGGCCGGCTGGAGGCCGACGTCGACATCATCACCCTGATGGAGGGCTCGTCGGCGCGGTTCCTGATGCGCCTGCGGCCCGCGGATCCGGGCTCCGGACCGGCCGAGGGCGCCGATGACGTCCGCCGGGCGCTCCCCGTGCCCCCGGCCGACCAGCGCTCCGCCGAACGGCAGGCGCTGGTCAACGCGGCCGCCGCGGGGATCGGCAGCTCCCTGGACATGGTGCACGACGCCGAGCAGCTGACGGACGTGCTCATCCCGGCGTTCGCCGACCTCGCCGCCGTCGACCTCATCGAACCCGTACTGCTCGGCGAGGAGCCGGGCGAGCTGGTCACCGGAGCGCCGATGCGGCGCGTCGCCGTGCGGGCCGCCGACGGGCGGTGGCCGGCCGAGAGCCACCCCGTGGGCGACACCATCCGGCTCGGGAACGTCGAGACCGCCCACCTGCGCGGGCGCTCGGCCGTCTTCCTCCCCGACCTGACCGTGCTGCGGACGGTGCTCGCCGGGGAGGAGGAGCGCGTACGGCTGATGCTTCCGCCGCGGGCCGCCTCCCTCATGCTGGTCCCCCTGCGGGCGCAGGGCGCGGTGCTCGGCGCCCTGGTCCTGTGGCGCACCGCCGGGCGCCGCCCTTTCGACGAGGAGGACGCGGGCCTCGCCGAGGAGATCGGCTCCCGGGCCTCGCTCAGCATGGAGAACGCCCGCCGGTACACCCGGGAGCGCCGTACCGCGGAAGCCCTGCAGCGCAGTCTCCTGCCCCGGCCGGTCATGGACGTCACCGGCGCCGAGACCGCCGGTGTCCACCTGCCCGCCGCCACGACCGCGGCCGTCGGCGGCAGTTGGTCCGATGTCATCCAACTCCCGTCGACACGGCTCGCGTTCGTCATGGGCTCGGTGGCCGGCCGCGGCCTCGACGCCACGGCCGCGATGGGGCGCCTGCGGTCGGCGGTCCAGACCCTGGCCGATCTCGACCTCAGTCCGGACGAACTGCTGGCCCACCTCGACGACCTCGTCGTGCGGTTCATCGAGGACGACGACCGCCAGGAGCCGGCCACGGGCGCGCCGAGCGCGCTGACCGGCGCGACCTGCCTCTACGCCACCTACGATCCGGTGTCCCGCACCTGCGTGCTCGCGGGCGCCGGCCACGCTCCGCCGGTGCTGGCCGCGCGGGGAGGCGCCGGGAGCGGCGCGGTGACGTACAGCCCGGGGCCCGTCCTGGGCACCGGCGGGCAGCCGTTCGAACCGGTGGAACTGCGCCTGGAACCCGGCGACGTGCTCGTCTTCCGCGGGGACGCGCTCGCCGAGGAAACCGAGCGCTCCGAGCGGCAGCTGGCGATGCTGGGGGCGCGGGCGCGGGAGGGCGCCGACAGCGGGCTGACGGTCACCGAGATCGGGCGCGGCATCCTCGGCGCCCTCGTGAGCGAGCCGCCGGAGGGTGACCTCGCGCTGCTCGTGGTGCGGGTCAGGGAGGTACCTGCGGAGGCCACCGCCGCCTGGGAGCTGGCCGCGGATCCCTCCCTCGTCGGGCGGGCCCGTACGCTCGTCGCGGAGCAGCTGACCGCGTGGGGGCTGGAGGATCTCGTGTTCACCACGGAGCTGATCGTCAGCGAGCTGGTCACGAACGCCATCCGGTACGCCGGCGGCCCGGTCGGCCTGCGGCTGATCAAGGACCGGGTGCTGATCTGCGAGGTCTCCGACCCGAGCCTGACCCAGCCGCACCTGCGCCGGGCCCAGCTCACCGACGAGGGCGGCCGCGGCCTGTTCCTCATCGCGCAGCTCACCCACCGCTGGGGCAGCCGGTACACGGTGGCCGGCAAGACCATCTGGACGGAACAGCCCCTGGACGGCGGCGGGTGACGTGGGACGGATCCAGGCGATGTGACGACCGCTCAGGGACTCATTGTTAACGCTCACAATCGGTCGTGGCAAAGGCCGGGACCTTCACAGGTCCACAGCGTTACCCCACCTTGACCCGGCGGCCGCCGTCTCACGGCGACGGCCGACGCGGCTCAGCGCGGTGCGCGGCCCGAGCTGCGGCGCAGCACGATCTCCGTGGGCACCAGGACGTGCTGGTCCGCGGACTCCGGCGATCCGGCCCGCTCCCGGCCCGCCGCACCCGTCGCGCGGTTGCTCCGGGTGACCTCGTCGACGAGCAGCTCCAGCGCCCGCCTGCCCAGCTCGCCGAAGTCCTGGCGGACCGTCGTCAGCGGGGGCGCGAAGTACGCGGCTTCGGACACGTCGTCGAACCCGACCACGCTGACGTCCCCCGGGATGGCCCGGCCCGCCTCGTGCAGCGCGCGCAGCAGCCCCAGCGCCAGCTGGTCGTTCGCACAGAACACCGCCGTGACGTCGGCGTCCGCGGCCAGCCGGATGCCGGCCTCGTAACCGGCGCGGGCGCTCCAGTCGCCGGGGTGCGCCTCGGGCACCGGGGCACCGACCGCCTCCAGGGCCTTGCGCCACCCGGCCTGCCGCGTCACGGTCTCCAGCCAGCCCGGCGGGCCGGCGATGTGGTGGACCGTGGCGTGCCCGAGGTCCAGCAGGTGCCGCGTGATGGCGCGGGCGCCCGCCTCGTTGTCGACCGAGACCGTGGGTACGGGCGAACCGCCGCCCGCGCCCACCGCGACGACGGGCACCGCCGTGGACAGCTGGGCGACCGCGCTCACCGCCGATGTCTGCGGTGCGATCACCACGATGCCTTCGACCCCCTGGTCCCGGAGCCGGTCCACGGCCTCCTGCACCGAGCGCGTGTCGAGGGACCGCAGGCTCGCCACGCTGACGAAATAGCCCGCGCTGCGCGCGGCCTGCTCGATGCCGTCCAGCATGGAGGCCGGTCCGTACAGGGCGCTGCCGAAACTGACCACGCCCAGCGTCTGCGACCGACGGGTGACCAGGGCTCGCGCCGCGACGTTGGGCCGGTAGTCCAGCTCGCGAATGGCCGCGAGCACCCGGTCCCGCGTGCCGGGGCGGACATGGGGCGCGCCGTTGAGCACCCGTGACACCGTCTGGTGCGACACCCCGGCGACGCGCGCGACATCGGCCATCACAGGCTGGCGTGGCTCGGACTGTTCCGTACTTCCCGTTCCCACTGAGAGCCCTCTCGTCGACAAAGCCCGCGGCGGCGGCGCCCACCGGTGCCACGACGGCGCCCGCACGCGGGCGCCGTCGAGGGTGAGTGTAATTGTTCACGATCACAGAGCGCCGGGCCCAGGTCCTGTCGGGCGACCCCGGGCTACGGAGAGTCGGGAGTGTACTTGTAGCCGACGCGGCGCACCGTGGAGATGCGGCCCCGGTGGACGGGGCCGAGCTTGCGGCGCAGCCGGGCCACGTGGACATCGACGGTACGGCCGTCGCCGATGTGCCCGTAGCCCCAGATGCTCGAGATGAGGGCCTCGCGCGTGTGCACCGTGTACGGGTGTGCCACGAAATGAGCCAGCAGGTCGAACTCCAGGTAGGTGAGCTCGAGTTCGCATCCGTCGACCTCGGCCAGCCGACGGGCGCGATCGACCCGGATGGCGTCCTCGGAGGGGGCGGGGTCGAGGTGGAGGTGGGGAGCCGCTTCGGGGACCTCCCGTCGCACGCCGTGCGCCGTCATCACCGCCACCGGGTCGACGTCCGCCGGCAGGAACACGAGGTATCCGACGCGACCGCCGTCGGTTCCTTGGACTGGGCCGACGGAACCGACGGCGCCGACGGGCTGCAGGTCACCGACCAGCTGGAGGCGTGGGGCGGGGGTGGCGCGGCGGGTGGTGGGTACGGGAATCGCGGTGGTCACGATGAGCCCCTTCTGCTGCTCGGAGTGAAGTACGGGTGCCGGGTGTCCGGCCACGACAAGGCGGGGCGGGGGCAGGGCGGGGCAGGGGTCCCCGTGCCGGATCCGGCCGGGAGCGCCGATGCCGCACGCGGGGCGGACCCGTACGGCTCGGAGGGCCGGGGTCAACCACCGGAAAACCGGAGCGCGTCGGGGAAATGCCCTGGCGAAGAAGCCCGAGGGACGGCCTAGAAGGGTCGGCAGGCGGCGCTGGCGACGCGACGGAAGTCAACGTGCCTGCGGCGTACGAGCAACGGCTGCGACGGGGACATGGCCACATCGTGAGGTGCGCGACGGGCACGCGTCAACACTTCCCTACCGATTGCATAGGAAATACCCCCTCAGACCAGCCGTTGGACCTGCGCAATCTCTCATTCCGAGATCGAATGGTCCATCATTCGGTCACACCCTTGCCGGGAAGGCCGCTTCGGGCGAGCATCCCTATCAATCCGATGGGAAAGGTGGGGATTCGGTGACGCGCGGTCTCACCGCGACCGGCCGACGCCCCCAACAACGTTCCGGAGTAGCCGACATGACCACCGCCACCCCCCATGGCACCGCCATCCACCCGGCCCCCGCGCCCCGCACCGGCACCCGGGCCTGCCGGTGACCTCCGTGCCGACCACACCGAGCACCAACGGCCACCGGCCCTCCGACGCACAGCGCCGCGCACTGCTGCGCACCGCCCGCGATGTGGCGGACGACTTCGCCGCGGACGCCATAGTCCGCGACCAGGCGGGCAAGCCGCCGACCGACGAGACGGCCCGGCTCCGCGAGGCCGGCCTGCCGACGTCCCTCACCCCACCCGGGCCCGGCCGCGGGACGGACTGGCGTACCGGATGCGCCGTCATCCGGGAGATCGCCGCGGCGGACAGCTCCGTCGGTGACCTGCTCGCCCGCCACTACGTCCACGCCTGGAGCGGCCGCTTCTACGCGAGTCACCATCAGGCGGCGGCCCTCGAAGAGGAGTCGGTGCGTGAGCAGTGGCTGTGGACCGGCGCGGTCCACGCGCCCGGCCCCGACGACGACTCCGACGTACCGGACCTCTCGCTGAGGCCGCGCGCCAACGGCTACGTACTGAACGGGCGCCGGTCCGTGGACACGGCGGTGGCCGCCGCCGACCAGATCGTGGTCGACGCCGTCTGCGCCACGACCGGTGACGTCCTGGTCGTACGGATCCCCTCCGGCGCGCGGGGCGTGTCCGTCGAGCCCGCCCACGACCGCCTCGGGCAGCGCGTCGCCGGCGCGGGCGAGATCGTCCTCGACCGGGTCGCGGTCACACCCGGGCAGGTGCTGGGCCGCCGCCCGCACGACGAGGAGTCGACCGCACCCTTCACCGCGCTCGCCGAGCCCGCGCTCCGGCTCGCCCTGTGCCACGTCGCCCTCGGCACCGCCGAGGGCGCCCTCACCGAAGCGCGCGACCTCAGCAGGGGCGGCCGCGCGCACCGGCTGCCCGGGGAGGACCCCGACCTCTTCCTGACCTACGGGGAACTCGCCTCCGCCGCCCAGACCGCCAACGCCGTGGTCGACCGGGCCACGGACGTGATGGCACAGGCCCTCGACACGGGGGCGCACCTCGATCCGGAGGGTGCCGCGGCCGTCGCCGCTCTGGTGGCCACGGCCGAGACGGTGACGTCCAAGGCCGCTCTGCGCATCACCGCCCGTGTGCTCGAACTCGCCGACGCCCCCGGCCTGGACCGGTTCTGGCGCAACGCCCGGGTCCTGACGGCCCACCGCCCGGCCGCACACCGGCTGCGTTCCATCGGCGAGCACTACCTCAACGGTTCCCACCGCGCGGTGGCGGCCTTTCGCTGACGCGGGGCGCCGCAGGGCGCCACGCGGCACGCGGGACGCGGGACGCGGGACGCGGGACGCGGGACGCGGGACGCGGGACGCGGGACGCTGCGCGGCCGGGGCACGCGGGCCGGGGCCATGCAAGATAATGCCCGTATGCGGATCTCAGCCAGAGCGGACTATGCGGTACGTGCCGCGCTGCAACTTGCCGCGTCACAGGACGACGGGCCGGTGAAGGCGGAAGCCATCGCCGACGCGCAGGACATCCCGCACAAGTTCCTCGAGGGCATCCTGAACGACATGCGCCGAGGCGGCCTCGTGCTCAGCCAGCGGGGCGGCAACGGCGGCTACCGGCTGGCCAAGCCCGCCGGGTCCATCAGCATCGCGGACGTGATCCGTGTCGTGGACGGACCCCTCGTCTCGGTGCGCGGGGTCCGCCCGCCGGACCTGTCCTACACGGGGCCCGCCCAGTCGCTGCTCCCCCTGTGGATCGCGCTGCGGGCCAACGTGCGCGAGATCCTCGACGGCGTGTCGCTCGCCGACGTCGCGGCGGCCGACCTGCCCGCGGCGGTGTCGGCGCTGGCCGACACTCCCGGCGCCTGGACCAATCCCTGACCTCTGAGCCCTGCCCGTCAGGCCGTCCCCACCTGCACGTTCTCACATCGCGAGATCCAGGCGTCCACCATGCGGTCGGCCTCTTGGGGCACGTGTTCACCTCTGCCAATATGCCTACCAACCAGGTGGGAAAACTAGGAATTCGGGAGAGGCGGCCATGCGCACACCGCACCACGCGGGCCGGATGCTGCCCCTGACCTCCCGTCGGCACATCGACCTGGTCCGTACCTCGAGCGCCATCTGTCCGCGCGGCTGACCACCACTCGCGGGGCACGGCGCCACACCGGGTACACCCCCTGGGCGTGAGCGCACCACCGTGCGTCACCCCACTGCGCCGGCCCCACCGCGCCGCCCCACCGGGCTCTCCCGACCACAGCCGCGCTCCCACCGCCGTCAGGCGGGAACGGATGTCGCGCGTCCGCGTGCCGCTTGTTGCGCGTCGCTCCCCTCCCCACCCCGCTCAGCGCCCCACCGCGCTCAGCACCCACCGCGCTCAGCACCCATCTCGCTCATCTCCGCACCTCGCCCCAGCTCCGTCCCCTGAGAGGACAACTCCGTGTTCGCCGCAAGACCGCTCACCACCCTGCGCGCCATCGCCGTCACAGCGTCGCTTCCCCTGCTGCTCACCGCTTGCGGTTACGGCTCCGAGGCCGCGAAGGACGAGCCCGCCGCCCAGGCGAGCGCCGCCCCGGCCGACGGCAAGAAGCTCTCCGCCTCCGAGGTCCGCATCGGCTACTTCCCCAACCTGACGCACGCCACCGCGCTCGTCGGCATCCAGGAAGGCCTGATCGCCAAGGAACTCGGCACCACCGCGCTCAAGCCCCAGACCTTCAACGCCGGCCCCTCCGAGATCGAAGCCCTCAACGGCGGCTCCCTCGACATCGGATTCATCGGCCCCTCCCCCTCGATCAACGGCTACGTCAAGTCCAAGGGCACCAACCTGCGGATCATCTCCGGCTCCGCCTCCGGCGGCGTGAAGCTCGTCGTGAACCCGGACAAGATCAAGACCCTGGACGACCTCAAGGGCAAGAAGATCGCCACCCCCCAGAAGGGGAACACCCAGGACGTCGCCTTCCTCAACTGGATCTCCGAAAAGGGCTGGAAGGTCGACCCCGAATCCGGCAAGGGCGACGTCTCCGTCGTCCGCACCGACAACAAGGTCACCCCCGACGCCTTCAAGCAGGGCTCCATCGACGGCGCCTGGGTCCCGGAGCCGACGGCCTCCAAGCTCGTCTCCGACGGCGGCTCCGTCCTCCTCGACGAAACCGCCCTGTGGCCCGACAAGAAGTTCGTCATCACGAACATCATCGTGTCGCAGAAGTTCCTCAAGGAACACGCCGACGTGGTCGAGGCCGTCCTGCGCGGCACCGTCAAGACCAACGAGTGGATCAACGCCAACCAGGACAAGGCGAAGGCCTCCGCCAACGCCGCCCTCAAGACCCTGAGCGGCAAGGAACTCGACCCCAAGGTCATCGACCCGGCGTGGCCCAGCATCCTCGTCACCGACGACCCGCTGGCGAGCACGCTGAAGACGGAGTCCGACTGGGCGGTCAAGGCCAAGCTCATCGAGCAGCCCGACCTGGCCGGCATCTACGACCTGTCGCTCCTGAACAAGGTCCTCAAGGCCGCGGGCAAGCCCGAGGTCTCCGACGCCGGCCTCGGCACCAAGTAACCGCTCGCCGGAGCCCTGGCCGCGCGTCCCGGGTCAGGGGTCAGGGCACACCACCAGCGATCACCAGCTCTGGAGCACCCGATCCAGCGCGCCGCCCGGCCCGCGGGTCCCCATACCCGCGGGCCCGCCCACCCGGGGACCGCGACGGCGTCGTCCCAGACGGCCCGGACCCCGTCGGCCAGGTCGTCGGGGACAAGGGTTCGGAATGCGCACGGCCAACTCGTCCCCGAGGCGCCACCACCCGGGCCCCGAGCCACGCCGGAGGCCCCGGCTGCCTGTCGCCGCGGGGCGCGCTCCCCTACCGTCAGAGTCCGCGGGTGTGCCGCCGACAGGTCGTCTGACGAATCGTCATGCACACCGCACAGAGGGCCACCTGCCACCCTTTCACCGGGAGATGCGCATGAGGATGCTGATCAACAGTCCGGAGACCGTCGTCGCCGACGCGCTGCGGGGGATGGCCGCCGCGCATCCCGAGCTGGACGTCGACGTGGAGCGGCGGATCGTCGTACGCCGGGACGTGCGCGGGGGCGGCCGGGTCGGCATCGTGTCCGGGGGCGGGTCCGGGCACGAACCGCTGCACGCGGGGTTCGTGGGGTACGGGATGCTGTCGGCGGCGTGTCCTGGCGAGGTGTTCACCTCCCCCGTGCCCGACCAGATGCTGCGGGCGGCGACCGCCGTGGACAGCGGGCAGGGGGTCCTGTTCGTCGTCAAGAACTACACGGGGGACGTCCTCAACTTCGAGATGGCCGCCGAGCTCGCCGACGAGGACGGCATCCGGATCGAGCGGGTGCTGGTCGACGACGACGTCGCGGTCACCGACAGTCTCCACACGGCCGGCCGCCGCGGCACCGGCGCCACCCTCTTCGTCGAGAAGATCGCCGGGGCGGCCGCCGAGGAGGGCGCGCCGCTGGACCGGGTCGCCGCGCTCGCCCGGCGGGTGAACGCGTCGTCCCGCAGCTTCGGGGTCGCCCTGGGCCCGTGCAGCACCCCGGCCAAGGGCAGCCCGACCTTCACCTTGCCGGACGGTGAGCTGGAACTGGGCATCGGCATCCACGGCGAGCCCGGGCGGGAGCGGCGCCCGATGATGACCGCGCGGGAGATCGCGGAGGTGTCGGTGGAGGCCGTCCTGCAGGAGCTGGCGGAGGTGGGCCCGGCCGACGGGCCGGTGCTCGCGCTGGTCAACGGCATGGGCGCGACGCCGCTGCTGGAGCTGTACGGGTTCCACGCCGAGGTCGCGCGGGTGCTCGCGGCGCGGGGCGTGCCGGTGGCCCGGGCCCTGGTCGGGAACTACGTCACGGCGCTCGACATGGCGGGTTGTTCGGTCACCCTGTGCCGAGCCGACGACGAGTTGCTGCGGCTGTGGGACGCTCCCGTGCAGACCACCGCGCTGCGTTGGGGCCGCTGACCCCGGGAATCGCCTCAGGCCCCGTAGGGTGAAGTCCGGGCCCAGGAGTCCGGGACGACGCGTCCAGGAGTCCAGGAGTCCGGGACGACGGGCGATCGACTGCGAGGAGATCCGGTGGGAGACGCGGTGCGGGACCGGGAACCAGTGCGGGACGCGGCGTTCTGCGGACGCTGGATGAACGCCGTGACGGCCTCGGTGGAGCGCGAGGCGGACCGGCTGACGGAGCTGGACTCCCCCATCGGCGACGCCGACCACGGCAGCAATCTGCTGCGCGGCTTCCTGGCGGTACGGGCCGCACTCGAGGCCCAGCCGCCGTCCTCCCCCGGCGCCGTGCTCCAGCTCGCGGGCCGGACCCTGATCGGCGTGGTGGGCGGGGCGTCCGGCCCCCTCTACGGAACCCTGCTGCGGCGCACCGGCAAGGAACTCGGCGACGCGGCGGAGGTCTCCGACGAGGAGCTGCGCAAGGCGCTGTACGCGGGGGTGGGCGCCGTCGCCCAACTGGGCGGAGCCGCGCCGGGCGACAAGACGATGCTGGACGCGCTGGTACCGGGGGTCGGGGCGCTGAGTACCTCGTACCGGGCGGCGGCGGTGGCGGCCGAGAGCGGGGCGCTGGCGACCGTACCGCTCCAGGCCCGCAAGGGACGGGCGAGCTATCTGGGCGAGCGGAGCATCGGGCACCAGGATCCGGGCGCCACCTCGGCGGCCCTGCTGCTCGCGGCGCTCGCGGACACGGCGGAGGCGGTGGACGCGCCATGAGCGGGGCGCTCGTAGGGATCGTGCTGGTGTCGCACAGCGCGGAGGTGGCCCGGTCGGTGTCGGAGCTGGCGTGCGGCCTGGTGGCGGGCGGTCCCGCCGTGCCGGTGGCCGCCGCGGGCGGCACGCCGGAGGGCGCGCTGGGCACGAGCGCCGAGTTGATCCTGGCCGCGGCCCGCTCGGTGGACCGGGGCGCGGGGGTGGCGCTGATCGCGGACCTCGGCAGTTCGGTGCTGACCGTCAAGGCGCTGCTGCTGGACGAGGAGCTGCCCGCGGGGTCGCGGCTGCTGGACGCGCCGTTCCTGGAGGGTGCGGTGGCGGCGGTGGTGACCGCCGCCACCGGTGCCCCGCTGGACGCCGTGGCCGCGGCGGCGGGCGAGGCCTACGACTACCGGAAGGTGTGACGGCGCCCGAACCCGAGACGCTCGAACCTGAGAAGCCCTAATCCGAGACGCCCTAACCCGAGACGCCCGAACCCGAGACGCCCGAACCCGAGAAGAAGGCCGCGGGCCCACCCCGCGACGCCCCCGGACCGGCCGTTCCGCTCAGCGGCCCCGCAGGTTCTCGATGTCGCGGCGCTCGCGCTTGGTGGGGCGGCCCGCGCCCCGGTCGCGGATGCCCACGACGGCCGCTTCGACGGGAGTCGGCGGGGGCGGGCTGTTGTCGGTCAGGCACTCGGCGGCGACCGGCGCGCCGACCCGCTTCGTCACGGCCCGCCGGACCACGACGACGCGCTCGCGCCCGGCGTGGTAGAGCCGCACCTCGTCGCCCGGGCCGACCGCCTGGGCCGGTTTGGCGCGTTCGCCGTTGACCTTCACGTGTCCCGCCCGGCAGGCGGCGGCCGCGAGCGAGCGGGTCTTGGTCAGCCGTACCGACCAGATCCAGCTGTCCACCCGCGCCGTTCCCGCTCCCGCCGTTCCCGCCGTCACCTCTTCAGCCATGCACCGACTCTATCCATCCGCGTCCCCCGGCCGGGCGGCCTCTCGACCGGGCCGGGCCGCGCGTCCGGCGGTCGGCCGACGGAGCGGCGTTTGGCGGATACGACAATCCGCATAGCACCTGCCAGGTACATCATCCCAATGGGATTGCACATGCGGCAGATCTGCCCCTACCTTGTCGCACATGCAGTCCTACACCATCGGACAGGCGGCGCGCCTGCTCGGCGTCAGCCCCGACACCGCCCGTCGTTGGGCCGATGCCGGACGGGTCGCGACCCATCGTGACGAGAGCGGCCGCCGGCTCATCGACGGCCGCGACCTCGCCGCCTTCTCCGTCGAGGTGGGCCAGGGCGCCCACGCGGAGGACGGCGAGCCGTACACCTCGGCCCGCAACGCCTTCCCGGGGATCGTCACCGCCGTCAAGCTCGGCGACGTGGCGGCCCAGGTCGAGATCCAGGCCGGTCCCCACCGCCTGGTCTCCCTGCTCACCCGCGAGGCCGTGGAAGAGCTGGGGCTGGAGGTCGGCATGCAGGCCACCGCCCGCGTGAAGTCCACCAGCGTGCACATCGACCGCGCCTAGCCGTACCGCTCGTACGCCGCTTTTCACGTCCGTCCCCGCCCGCTCCGCCCGTCCCCGGCGCGGGTCCTTGCCAGACCCGAGGAGCCGAACCAGATGTTCTCCACCCGCATCAACCGCCGCCGTGCGGCCGCCGCCGTCCTGGGCGCCGCCCTGCTCGTCCCGCTGACCGCCTGCGGCAAGGACGACGCGAAGAAGCCGGCCGCCGACGCCGCGGGCACGGGCGCGTCCGCCTCCCCGTCGGCCGCCGCGCCGAAGGCCGCCAACCTGACGGTCCTGGCCGCCTCCTCGCTGACCGACGTCTTCAAGGCGGCCGGCGCGGCGTACGAGAAGGCCAACCCCGGCACGAAGATCACCTTCTCCTTCGCCGGTTCGCAGGAGCTGGCCGCCCAGGTCAAGCAGGGCGCCCCGGCCGACGCCCTGGTCACGGCCGACACCAAGACCATGGACGGCCTGAAGGCCGAGACCAACGACCCGAAGGTCATCGCGAAGAACCGCCTGGTCATCGCCGCGGGCAAGGGCAACCCGTTCAAGATCGGTTCCCTCAAGGACCTCGCCGACACCAAGATCAAGGTGGTCCTCGCGGCCCCCGAGGTCCCGGTCGGCCGCTACAGCAAGCAGATCCTCGACGCGCAGAAGATCGAGGTGAAGCCGGTGTCGCAGGAGCCCAACGTGCGCGCCGTGCTGAGCAAGGTCGAGCTGGGTGAGGCCGACGCCGGTCTCGTCTACAAGACGGACGCCAACACCGCCAAGGACAAGGTCGAGACCGTCGACATCCCGGACGAGCAGAACGCCGTCGCGTCCTACCCCGCCGCCTCCCTCAAGGGGTCCAAGAACGCCGAGGCCGCCGCCGCGTTCGTGGCGTGGCTGAGCACCCCCGAGGCGCAGACGATCCTCCAGGGCGCCGGTTTCCAGCAGCCGTAGCCCTACCCACGGCGCGCGGCACCGCTGACGCGCCGGACACGACCGATATGAAGAGGGGCTGCCTGGTCCGGGGGGACAGGCAGCCCCTCTCCGTACGTCCCCGCACCCCGCCACGAGCGGGCACAACAGGCAGAGCAGGCAGAGCCGATGGCCAGATTCCGGACCCGCAGCGGCGGCTCCGCCCCACGTATCCGCACGGGCGGCCAGAGCGCCGGCCGCAAGCGCGCCCGCTCGCGCCCCCGCCCGCCGCTCGCCCTCGCGCTGCCCGCACTGCTCGCCGTCGCCTTCCTGCTCCTGCCCCTCCTCGGCATCCTCGCGCGCACCGAGTGGAGCAATCTGGGCTCGCACCTCACCACACCGGGCGTGGTCGAGGCCCTCAAGCTCTCCCTCTTCGTCTCGTTCTGGGCGCTCGGGCTCTCCCTGCTGCTCGGAGTGCCGCTGGCCTGGCTGCTGGCCCGGGTGCGCTTCCCCGGGAAGCCCGTGGTCCGCTCGCTCGTACTGCTGCCGATGGTGCTGCCGCCGACCGTGGGCGGTGTCGCCCTGCTGCTCGGCTTCGGGCGGCGCGGGCTGCTCGGGCCCTGGCTGGAAGGCACCTTCGGCATCACCCTGCCCTTCCACACGTCGGGCGCGGTGATCGCCGCCACCTTCGTCGCGATGCCGTTCCTGGTCATCAGCCTGGAGGGGGCGCTCGGCGGTCTCAAGCAGAGTTACGAGGAGACCGCGGCCTCCCTCGGAGCCTCGCCGGTCCGGGTGTTCTTCACGGTCACCCTGCCCATGGTGGCCCCCGGGCTGATCGCCGGAGCCGCGCTGACCTGGGCCCGGGCGCTCGGCGAGTTCGGTGCGACCATCACCTTCGCCGGGAACCTGCCCGGCACCACCCAGACCCTGCCGCTCCAGGTGTACCTGCTCCTCCAGGACCGCCCCGAGGCGGCCACCTCGCTGTCGCTGCTGCTGCTCGCGATCGCCATGGCCGTACTGATCGGGCTGCGCGGACGGTGGACCGGAACCCCGCTCTCCGCCGACCGCGCGGAGACCCCCGGCGCTCCCGCGGCCGCGCCCGCCGACCCGGCGTCGTACCCCGCGGACGTTCCCGCCCCCACCCGCACCGCGAAGGCCGCCGAACGCTGGCCCCTGCACGCCGCGGTGACCGGCTTCAACGAGCTGACCCTGGACGCCGGCCCCGGCACCACCATCGCCGTCGTCGGCGAGAACGGCGCGGGCAAGACCACCCTGCTGCGGGCCCTGCTCGGCCTGACCCCGCGCGCCCACGCCGAACTGAGGCTCGGCGACGTGGACGTCACCGCCCTCCCCCCGCACAAGCGGCAGGTCGCCTGGGTCCCCCAGGACGGCGCCCTTTTCCCGCACCTCAACGCCCTCGCCAACACCGCCTACGGGCTCCGCGCCCGCGGGGTCCCACGCGCCGAGGCCCGCGCCGAGGCACAGGCCTGGCTGGACCGGCTCGGCGTCGGCCACCTCGCCCGCCGCAAGCCCGCCCAGCTCTCCGGCGGCCAGGCGCAGCGCGTGGCCCTGGCCCGCGCCCTCGCCGCGCGCCCCCGCCTGCTCCTCCTCGACGAACCGCTCGCCGCCCTCGACCAGACCACCCGGGCGCGCGTCCGTCACACCCTGCGCACCCACCTCGCCGGTTTCGGCGGCGTCTGCCTCATCGTCACGCACGACCCCGTCGAGGCCGTCTCCCTGGCCGACCGGGTCCTCGTGCTCTCCGACGGGCGTGCCCTCCAGGACGCCCCGCCCACCGAGGTCACCCGGCATCCGCGCTCGCCGTGGGTGGCCCGCATGCTCGGCCGCAACGCCTGGCCCGGCACGGCGACCGGAGAGGGACTCGTGCTGGAGGGCGGCGGGCGGCTGGTGGTCGCGGATCCCCTGCCCGAGGGAGGCGCGGCGCTCGCGATCATCGCCCCCGAGGCCGTCTCGGTCCACCGCGATCGGCCCGGGGGCAGCCCCCGCAACGTATGGCCGGGCACCGTCCGCGAGATCACGGCCGTCGGCAGCAGGCTCCGGATCCTGGTCGCCTCGCCCGGGGCCCCGGACCTGGTCGCCGAGATCACCCCGGACGCCGCCGCCGAACTGGGCCTGACCGACGGCGCCGAAGTGTGGACCAGCGTCAAGGCGACCGAGGTCACCCTCGTCGCGCTGTGACCTGCGCCGCCGGTACGGGACCGGGCGCGGACCGCGGCTGTACGGAGAGCCACTCGCGCTCCCGGCCCGCCGCGCCGTCGGCTCCCACCAGCACCCAGCCCGCGTGCCCGGCCGTCACCATCAGCACGCCCTCGGCCCGGCCCACCGTGGCCGCGGGGCCGCCGAGGGTCACCACCGCCGCGCCCTTGCCGGTCGCGCGCCGGAACTCCGCGAGCAGCCGGTCCCGGAGGGCCGCCTCCTTGCGGTCCAGCGGCGACGGTCCACCCCCGTCGTCCTGTACGACGACCAGCGCGCCGGTGTCGGCCTCCCGGCCCGCGGCGGCGATCCCCTCGCGCAGCGCCCGCAGCCGCTCCAGCCCGCCCCCCTCGAGGGTCCGGTGGGCACCGTCGAGGCGCAGGAAACGTA
Organism: Streptomyces sp. NPDC002138; assembly: GCF_040296485.1. Lineage (NCBI taxonomy): Bacteria > Bacillati > Actinomycetota > Actinomycetes > Kitasatosporales > Streptomycetaceae > Streptomyces > Streptomyces sp. NPDC002138. The sequence goes on from NZ_JBEOXE010000012.1 coordinate 22,024, forward strand.
CGCCCCGGTGCACGGACGACGAGGGCGCGTCCCCGGAGGCCACGACCACATCGGGTCCTTCGGCCCGGATCTCCTCCCGGGCCCGCGCCACGTCCGCCTCCGGCTGGCCCCCGGGCAGCAGCGCGAACCGCCAGGGGCGGGCCCGGACATCGGCGGGCGTGGCCGCGAGCGCCGGGTCCCGGACCACCGGGGCCGGCGGCACGACGCCGACCGTCGGGCCCTCCTCGGTCAGGGTGTCCAGCACCAGCGCGCCCGGGCGCGGTCCGGCGCTCGCCGAGAGGCGGTCGAGGGTCAGCGGGCGCTCGGCCGAGGCCGGTACGGGCAGGGTGATCCGGCGCCAGCCGGTCCAGTCGACGGCGGGGCCACGCAGCACCAGCTCGGCGCCGTCCCCCTCGCGCAGCCGGGCCGCGACCCGGCCCCCGGAGCCGTCGCCCTCGACCCACAGGGAGAGGGAGCGCGCCAGGTCCGGCAGCGGCACGGGGCGCGGCGCGTCCGCGACGGCAACCGCGCCGGGCCGCCGACCGGGCCCGTGCTGCGACTTGGGCTTGGGCTTCGGCACGGGCACGGGCACGGGCTTGGAGACGGGCGGGAGCTCGGGCCGCGGCGCGGACACGGGCTCGGGCTTGGGGCTCGCCTTCGCTCCGGGCTCCGCCTCACCGGGCTCCGGTTCCGCTCCGGGTGCGGCCGTGAGGTCGAGGCGGAGCCCGGTCCCGGTGTGTCCAGGGGCCACGCTCGCGCGCGGTCCGGTCCAGCGTTCCGCGTCGCTCAGGTCGGCCACCTCTTCCTCCACCAGGCCCACCCCCACGGCGAGTTCGGTGGTCACCGCGGGGGTACCCGGCGGCGTGACCGTGGCCCGGAGCCGTCCGGTGGCCCGTGGCACCAGGGCGGTCAGCGTGAAGCCGCCGCGCCCGTCCTCGCCGACCCGCCAGCGCGTACGGTCGTACTCCCACCGCACGTCACGCCCTTCGACCGGGGCGGTCCTGCCCTGTGCGTCCACACCGGTGAGCCCGAAGCGGGCCGTCTCGGTCGGCCCCGCGAGGCCGAGGCCGCGCGTGCTGGGCCGGAGGCCGGTGAGCGGGCCGAGCACGTCCAGGCGGAGCTCTCCCCCGGCCTCCGCGTGCCGGGCGCGCACCGCCGCGCCGCCGGTGCGCAGGGCGTGGAAGACCCCGCCGGAGTCGACCCGGCCGGCGCCGCCCCGGTCCACCGACCAGCCGGGCCCGGCCGTCCCCGGGTCGGCCCGCACCGGGCCGAGGGTGGCGTCGTAGCCGGTGGCGGTGAGGGTGCGGGTCAGGCCGGGAAAGACCCGGGTGGCGCCGCCGAGGGCCTCGACGCGGTAGCCCGCGAGCCGGCCCGTGCCGGTGGGGACGGTGAGCACCAGCCCGTTGGCGACCTTGCGGAGGCTGCCGTCGGACGGGGAGTTCTCGAGGTCGAGGGCGGTGGTCCCGCTGCGTCCGGCGAGCAGGGTGGTGGAGCCGCCGCCGTCGAGGTTGAGTGCGTCGTGGACCCCGAGCCCGTGCATGAGCTGCCCGAGCCGGGTGAGCGTGAGGCCCTGGCTGTCGCGCTGGCGGCCGTCGACGGTGACGACCCGCAGGCCGTGGCCGTCCCGGGAGAGGCCCACCGCGGTGCGCGGGGCGGCGGTGTCGTTCGGCTCGCCCGCGTGGTGCTGCGGTACCCCCGCCACGACCAGGGCCCCGCGCCCGCCCAGGGCGGCCGTCAGGGGGGCCTGTCCGCCGTCGCCGCGCGCGACCCCGGCCGACAGGGACACCGGGTCCCCGGGGCGCAGGGCCGCGACCCGCGCCGCCGCCCCGCCCCGGCCGACCAGCACCGTGACGCCGGGGGCGGGCGCCGTGCCGCGCGCGGGGGAACGTACCGCCGTCACCCGCCCGTCCCGTACGTCGGCCTCGGCGGCCGGGCCGGGGCCCGCGGCCGGGAGCGGACCCCAGGCCCAGTCGGCGGTGTAGGCGAAGTACCCCTGGGCGGGCGGCCGGGCGGTGTTGTACCCGGCGAGCGGGTGGGGAGCCGTGGGCGGGTCGCCGGGCAGGGTGACGCCGCCGGTGAGGCCGAGGCGCAGGATCCGCCCCGTGCCGTCGGCGCCGAAGCCGATGGCGGCTCCCGCGCCCGGGGCCGGAGCGTGCAGCAGGCGGCCACCGCGGATACCGGGCCCGAGCGGGGCTCCCGTACCGCGGATGTCGAAGAAGTCGCCGTTGACGGCGGCGGCCACCCGGCGGCCCGGGCCCGCGGGGTGGCGGGCGGCGGAATCGGCGACGGTGGCCGGGCCGTCGCCGCCGAGGTACTCGGCCCGGACGCCCGGGGCGCCGAGGTCCACGGCGAGTTCGTCGACGCGCAGCCAGCGGTCGCGCTCGAGGCGGTCGTAGGACTCGAGGCGGATCCCGGGGGCGAGGGGGCGGCTGGTCCGGGCGGTCTCGGTGCCGGTGCCGACCTCGGAGCCGGTGTTGGCCTCGGAGCCGGTGTCGGCGATCGCGGCGGGGCCGGGGCCCGCCAGTACGGCCGTGGAGAGGAGGAGCGTCAGCAGCGGGCGGAGTGTGGTGGGCACCTGGGCAGGATGCGCCGGTGCACCCCGACGCGAACCGATAAAACGGCCGTTAATACTCCGGTTCAGCCATTCGCCACGGCCGCTTCAAACCCTTGGACACAGATCGATCATCTGACGTATGTTCGCGCAGTTCCCGCCCTCGGCGGGTTTCTTTATGCGCACCATATGTACCCGTGGGGGGCCCTTCGTCATGTCCGTCCATCCATCCGCGCCGACCGGGCCCTCCGCGGCCGCCGACGGCATCGACACCGAAGCCGTTACCGGCGACACCGGGCCCGCGCCGCGCCCGCCCGCGGGCGTGGCGAGCGCGCTCGTCGTACTGCTCGCGGCGGCCACGCTGGTGAGTCTGGTCGGGTGCTACGCCGACTACCGGGTCTACGCGTCGCTGACCTCCTTCATCGACGACGGACTCAGCTCGCGGACGCTGGAGGACTTCGCGGCCGCCGACCGGCTCGGCGGTCTCGCGGTCAGCCTGCAGGCGCTCGCGCTGCTGCCGAGCGTCGTCCTCTTCCTCGTCTGGTTCCACCAGGTCCGGGTCACCGCCGCGGTGTTCGCACCCGAGGGCTTCAGCCGGGGGACGCGATGGGCGGTGGGCTGCTGGTTCATCCCGATCGGTCAGCTGTGGCTGCCGTTCAAGACGGCCACGGAGATCTGGGGAGCCAGCGCGCAGGCGGCGCCCGACGGTTCGTGGCGGCGCGTCTCCTACGGGCCCGTGGTGGCCTGGTGGGCCACCTGGATCGGCTCCAAGCTGCTGGCGTTCACCGCGCACCGGCTCGCCGCCTCCGGCTCCGCGACCGCGCTGCGCACCGCGGCCACGGTCTCGCTCACCGCGGACCTGCTGTTCCTGGCCTCGGGCGCGCTGGCCATCCGCTTCGTCCGCACGCTGACCGCGATGCAGCACACCAGGGCCACCGAGGGCCCGAACGCCCTCGTCTGACGCTCACCCGGAAGACCGCGGCGCCTCGGCCGGGGCGGCGGGCGGCACGGTCGCGGCGGGCGGCGCGCCGGGCATGGTGACGCGCACCGAGGCGGGAGCCGCGGCGGCGCCGACGGCGGCGGCGGACAGGGCGAATTCGCACCATACGCATTTGCCGGCTCCCATCGGCTCGACCCCCCACGCGTCGGCCAGCCGGTCCACCAGCATCAGCCCGCGCCCCGACACCGCCCAGTCGTCCGCCTCGCGGCGCCGCGGCAGCGCGCTGGACGCGTCCTCGACCTCGATCCTGATCCGGCCCTCGGCGGTGAGCCGCACGTTCACATGGCCACCCCCGTCGGTGTGGACGAGGGCGTTGGTCATCAGCTCGTCGGCGGCCAGCTCGATCTCGTCCGCCAGGTCCCGGGCACCCCAGGCCGCCACCGCCGCCCGGATCAGGTGCCGGGCCAGCGTCGGGCCGTCCGTGTCCCCGGGCACGAGCCGCTGCCGGAGGGGGCCGCCGCCGCGCGGGGCGGGCGTGCCCCGGCGGCGCAGCAGGAGCAGGGCCATGTCGTCGCCCGTACCGGAGTCGCCGACCAGGTCGCACAGCACGTCGGCCAGCTCCTCCACATCGACCGGCCCGTCGCGCGCGGCCTCCATGAACTCCCGCATCCCGGTGTCCGCGTCGGCTCCGGGACGCTCGATCAGCCCGTCCGTGCAGAGCATCAGGGTGTCTCCCGGGTGCAGCTCCAGGGTGGTGACGGGGTAGTCGGAGCCGGTCCCGGACCGGTCGCGCGGTGGCAGCCCCAGCGGCAGGCCGCCGGCCGCGGACACGCGGTGGCAGCTGCCGTCGCCGCGCCGCACGACCGGGTCCAGGTGCCCGGCCCGCACGATGTGCAGCATCCCGCTGTTCAGGTCGATCTCCGCGTACGTACAGGTCGCGAAGCGCTCCGTCTCCAGCTCGCGCAGGAACGCGGCGGCCCGCGCCATCGCCGTGCCCGGGGTGTGCCCTTCGGCGATGTAGGCGCGCAGCACGATCCGCAACTGGCCCATGACGGCCGCCGCGTCCGTGTCGTGGCCCTCGACGTCGCCGATCATCACGCCGACGCGGCCCTCGCCGAGCGGGATCACGTCGTACCAGTCCCCGCCGATGTCCCGCCCCATCCGGGCCGAGCGGTAGCGTACGGCGATCCGCGCGCCCGGTACCTCCGGGATGCTGCGCGGCAGCATGGCCCGCTGGAGCCCCTCGGCGAGGTCGTGCTCCTGCTCGAAGAGGATGGCCCGCTGGAGGCTCTGCGCGATGCCGCTGCCGAGGGCCACGAGCAGGTTGCTCTCCTCGGCGGTGAAGTCCCCCTCCCGCGCGTACAGCAGCCCGATCGCGCCGATCGGGCGGCCCTGGGCGATCAGCGGGAGGTAGACCCCGCTGCGCACGGAGAGCGGGGCGATGTACCGCCACAGCAGCGGGTAGCGGCGCTCGAATTCGTCGCGCGAGGTGACGTAGACCGGTTGCAGAGTGCGTACGGCCTCGCTCATCGGGAAGTCCGCGTCGAGCCGGGTGTATTCGATCTCGGGGACGTACGTGCCCAGCTGTCCCTCCGCCACGAGGTGGACCCGGCCGCCGTCGACCACGCCGAGCATGATGCTGACGGCACCGAGGTGCCCGAGCGCGGCGGGGTCCTTGAGGATGTCGGTGACGTCGTTGACGGTCCGGGCGTGGGCCAGGATGGCGGTGGTCCGCTCCACCACGCCCGTCATCCGGCGCCGCCCCTCGTCCCGCTCGCTGCGGGCGCCCGGCTCGCCGGGATCGAGGTCGGCGTCCCGGACGATCCCGATGATCCGGTACGGGCGGCCGGTCGGGTCGCGCAGGATGTGGCCCTGGATGTGGGTCCAGCTGGCGGTGCCGTCCCGGCGGCGGATCCGGAAGTAGGCGCCGTAGTGGCTGCGCCCGTCCTTGAGCGCCTGGGCGACGCGGGCGTCGAGCCGGGCCTCCTCACCGGGCGTGATCCGCGCGCGGAGTCCGCCGGGGGTGCCGGTGAACTCCTCCGGACGCAGTTCGAAGACCCCGAGAGCGGTCGGGTCCAGATGCATCTGCCCGCTGTCGAGGTCCCAGTCGAAGGTGCCCATCCGGTTGAGCGCGAGGCTCAGGTCCGGGCGGGCAGGCCAGTCGACCGCGGGGGATTCTCCCCTTTCGGCCATGCCACCAGGGTCTCACCCATCGGCCCGGAGCGCGGTGGAAACCGGCCCGCCCCGCCCGGCCGGTCACCCTGCGTGACGCGGCCGGGGCGGGGGCGGGGCCGGGGCGGGGGCGGGGCGGGGCGGAACCGAAGGACCCGGCTCAGCAGCTTGCGCTCACCGCGTCGATGCGGCCACCGAAGTCGTTGCGGTAGTCGCGCCGCCAGTCACCGCTGCGCACCTGGCGGGTCGCCTTCGGTGACCAGTCGATGAAACAGGCGTCCACATTCGCCACGAAGGAACCGACGTGATCGTGCAGATGGGCCGGCATGTCCCGGTACCCGCTGCGGGGCGACCACTCCCAGCTCTGCCCGCCGTAGTCCGCACCGGTGTAGAAGCAGACCGAGCCGCTGGGACACGGAGCGGCCGCGGCGGCCGCGGGGGTCGCGGAGAGCAGGGGCAGGGCGGCGAGGGCGAGCGCGGCGCAGGCGCGCGTCAGGCTGGTGATCATGCCTGGTTTCTAGCGGAAGCCACCGCTCCGCGAGGAGGGCCGACCCGCCGAACTCACCCTCCCGAGTGGCCCGATTCACCGAAGAAACGACACGGCACCGACACGGCACCGAGAGGGCACCGGGGGTGGCCTCAGGATGTCACCGACGCGGCGCCGGTCAGCGCGGCCGACCCTCCTCCGGTCCTGTCCTCAGCGGGCCGCTGACCCCTCCGGATTCGGGGTGGGCGGCGGGTTGTGACAGGTCACGTCCTTCGCGGGCAACCGACCCGTCGACAGGTACGCGTCGACCGGTATGTTGGCGCAGGCCGTGGGGTTGGAGAGGTACACGCCGTGCCCCTCGCCACCCAGCGCCAGCACCATCCGCGACCCCTTGAGCGCCTGGTGCAGGCCCTGGCCGGTGGCGAGCGGGGTCTGCGGATCCCACTCGTTCTGCACGGTCATGACGTCGGCCCGGGTCTTCATCGGCGTCACGGCCTCCAGCGGGCGCTGCCAGAAGGCGCACGGCTTGATGTTCGACGCGAAGTCTCCGTACAGCGGATGCGCGACCTTGTCCCGCGCCGCGTCCTTCGCGTACTGCCCGGGGTCCCGCGGCCAGGCGTCCGTGTCCCCGCACACCACGGCCCAGTACACGGCGGTGCCGTTGCTGGAGGGGGCGTCGACCTCGCCCGATGACGACCCCGCCGCGTCGGCGCCCGGCCCGGCGGCCCGGGCGGGCCCGGGCGGCGACGCCGCGTCCGGCCCCTTCACGTCGGACCCCTTCGCCTCCGGCGCGGTGGCGCCGGTCTGCTGGGGCGGCTTGTCGGCCGAGGCCTTGATGGACTTGACGACGACCGAGGCACCCTCGGGCGAGAAGAAGAGCGACGGATCGGCCCTGAGATCGTCGCCCGTCAGCTTCTCCCCCTGGTGGCTGATCGGGTCCCGGTCTGCGCGTGCCACCAGCGCCCAGAAGGTCGCGGATACGGCCTCGGGCGTGGCGCCGAGCCCATAGGTGTCCGAGCGCTCCGCCGCCCACCGCGTCCACCGCTCGAAGGCGGGCTCGGCCCCGGTTCCCCATGCCTGGATCATGCCGCGCCAGACGCGTCCCGGGTCGATGCCGCTGTCCAGGACGAAGCGGTCGGTGCGCTGGGGAAACATCTGGGAGTACACCGCGCCGAGGTAGGTCCCGTACGAGTAGCCCAGATAGGAGATCTTCTTCTCCCCCAGGGCGGCGCGGATGACGTCCAGGTCGCGCGCCATGTTGCGGGTGGTGATGTACGGGATCACATCCCCCGACTTCTCACGGCACTTGTCGGCGATCCCCCGCGCCCAGGCCACGTCCGAGGCGAAGGTCTCGGGCCGGTAGGCCCCGCCGGCGCCCTTCTCGGCCTTGTTCAGCTCACCACAGCCGATCGGGCTGCTCTGACCGACACCGCGCGGGTCGAAGCCGACGAGGTCGTAGCGGTCCCGGACGTCCTTGGCCATCTCGGCATGCGTCCGTACCGGCCGGAAGAGCCCGGGGACCCCGGGACCGCCGGGGTTGAGGAGCAGCACACCGCGCCGTTTGGCGGGGGCCTCGCTCTTGATCCGCGATATGGCGAGGTCGAGGGTGCGCCCCTCGGGACGCTGGTAGTCGAGCGGCACCTTGAGCGTGGCGCACTCGTACGTCGCCGGTCTGTCCGGGCTGCAGCGGTGCCAGTCCGGCGTCTGGCGCAGGTATGCCGGGGTCTCGGCGGCGGATGCCGGGGGCGCCGCCAGCCCGGGCAGGGCGGCGGCGACGAGTCCGGCGGTCGCGAGGAGCGGTGCGAGGCGTTTCATGTGCGGGGGGCCATTCCCTTCATCGGGTCACATCGTGTGCGCCTCCACTGTGTTGGACGGGGTGGGTCGACCGAATCCCTCGCAGGAGCCGACCTTTTGTCCCCCTTGCGTACCACGCGAAATCCAGCCGGTTGGCCGAGAAACAACCCCGTGATCCACGCGCACCCCGGGGCCTCCGGGCCGGGCCCGCGCATCCCCGCGTAGTCCCCTCCCTCTTGGGGAGGACGGGCGGCGGGACGGGCGGCGGGACGGCCTAACGGCAACGGCGGGCGCGATAAGCCCAGATGAGAGCGGTCAGGAGAGGACCCCACAGGACGAACAGCCCGCTCACCGTCTCGGCCAGCAGCCTCCACCAGCCGTTCGCGGCGCGGGGTGCGTGTGCTCCCGCGATCCCGAAGAAGGTCACCACCCAGTCCACCAGCAGGCAGTTCGCGCCCAGGGCCACGAGCGAGGCGGGCACCAGCACGTCGAAGGGGCGCAGTCGCCGGCCACCGAGGAACGGGACCCAGCCGGGCAGCACCTCACCCCAGCCGCGGACCAGCCCGAAACACAGGAACGCGGCCAGCTCGGACAGGCAGCTCAGCCCGAAGACGTACGGAATGCCGATCCAGAGCGGCGGCATCGGGGGCGCGTCGATGTCCCAGCCCATGGTGTACCCGAAGGCGAAGGGCAGCCGCCACAGGCACACGGGAAGCATCAGGAGGGGTATGGCGTGGGCGACGCGCTCGGCCCAGAGCGGCACGGGGCGTTCCGTGGGACGGCTGTGGCGAGTGGCGCGGATGCGGCGCGGAGTGGTCACGACCACAGCCTCGTGGGGCCGGGGCCGCGGAACGTCGCCCCCAAGACGGGACCGGCCTCCCCCGGGCGGGGGAGGCCGGTCTCACACTCCTCTTGGCTTGCTCGGCGGGTCGGCTACCCGGTGCTTCCACCGGTGTCGCCGCCGCCCGGCGTCGGGAGGTCCCCAGCCGGTGCGGACGGTTGCGGCCGTTCCGGCGGGGCGGAAGGTTCGGGCACCAGGGAGGGTGCCTCAGGCGCAGCGGAGGTCACCGTCACGGTCGGCTTCACCGTGACGGTCGGCTTCTCCGTGACCGTCGGCTTCACCGTCACGGTCGGCTTCACTGTCACCGTCGGCTGCACGGTGACCGTGGCACTGGGGGACGGCGCGCGGCTGGGAGACACCAGCGCCGAGGGACTCCGCTTCTCGGACGGTGAGACCGATGCCGACGGGGACGGGGACTGTGACGGAGACGGAGACTTGGCCTTGGACGAAGACGGGGACGCGGACGGAGACGGGGACTTGGCCTTGGACGAAGACGGGGACGGGGACGGGGACGCGGACTTGGAGTCGGACGGTGACACCAACGGCGACACCGAGTTCGACGGTGACTGTGACTGTGACGGCGAGCCCGACGGTGACGACGACCCGGAGCCGGACGGCGAAACCAGCGGGGACAGTGAGGGCGACGTCGACGGGGACACCGACGGGGACCCGGAGGGAGACGTCGACGGCGACGTCGAAGGAGACGTCGAAGGAGACGTCGACGGCGACCGGGAGCCCGACGGCGAGGTCGACGGAGACCCCGACGGCGACGTGGACGGCGGCACCGAGTGCGAGTGCGACGGGGACACCGGCGGCGTCGGGAACACCGGCGTCGGGAACACCGGCTTCGGGAACACCGGCGGCGGCACGGGCTTGTCGTGCCTGGGCTTGTCACCGGGGTGCCGCTCGTACCAGTGCCGGTTCTGGTGGTCGTAGATCACGAACTTGTTGACGATCGTCACCGACGGCGCGATGACGACGACGTTCGCCGGGTGGTACGCGGGCCACGGCTCGCCGTACCGCTTCGGGTCCGCCTTCAGCGCCACCGGCGCCCCGAGCGGGTTCCCGCAGGCGCAGCGCACCCGCGGCACGCCGCGGTCGTCCACGAGGACGGCCGTCCCCGCCTGGAGGACCGCCTGGTAGCTGGTCGCGCTGCCGTTCCGGTAGCCGTGGTTGGTGACCCGGGTGTCCACGCGCAGCTGCACGGGCGTGAGCGAGCGCAGATAGCCGGGAACGGCCGCGGGCTGGAGGCCGAGGGACGAGGCGAAGGCGCCGTTCTTGGCCGGGTCGGCCGAGAGCACCTTGATCTGCTTCTCCACGTCGCAGCTGGCGGTGTCCTTGGTGCCGCCGTACAGCCCGGGGGCGGCGCCGCTGACGGCCCGGGTCGCCGTGGTCCCCTTCGGGGGAGGCGTCGGCCCGGTCGTGGGGCCCGTCGGGACGGCCGTCCGCGTATCCGTCCGTGTGTCCGTCGGGGCCACCGTCTGCGGCTGCTCGGACGGGACCTCCTCGACCGCGGGCTCCGCCGCCGTCGACTCGGTGAACGGGTCGGGCCCGGCCGCCGAGGTGGTCTGCAGGAAGACCTCGCCGCCGTTGCCCGTGGTGCCGGTCGGCCGGGTGAGGACGACCGTCAGCGCGACGGCGGCCGCCAGCGCGACGAGCGCGGTCGCGACCCGCGGCACGGACCGCCACCAGGGCTTCTGGGGCGGAGGTGGCGGTGGCGGAGGTGGAGTCAGGGACGGAGGTGGTGGTGGAGGCAGCGACGGGGGCCCGGACGGCGGCCCCTGCTGCCCACCCGAGAGGGGACCGGAGGGAGGACCTGAGGGCGTCCCGGAGGGGGGCCCCGACGGGGGTCCGGTGGGGCGCTCGGACGGCGACTGGCCGGAAGGTAGCGTGGTCACGGGCTCTTCTTCCCAGACGGAGGAGTTCCGGTACCCATGTGGATGTTCCGCATTTCCGCGGAAATCTCCGGATTTCGTGTACTCCTGCCGACCATTGTGTGCGCCGTTCAGGTGGTGCCCGCAAGCCGGGAGTGCCTACCGTTGCGTGTGAGCCGTTCATCTCGGGGCTCCGAGCGGGTGTGGCTGGACGCGCTGGTCGCCGTCCTGGCCGGGTTCGTCGTGATGACCGTGGTCGCGGCGGCCGGGCTGGTCTGCGCGGGCGCCGACGACCTGCCCGGCGGGGCCTTCCCGCACGTGGTGGCCGCCGTGGTCGTGATGGCGGCGGGCGGGTCGGTGGACGTGACGGGCGGGGCCGGTTTCCTCGCGGGAGCCAACGCCGGACTCTCCGTCATGCCGCTGTCCGTCAGCCTGGCCGGAGCGCTGACCGCGGCCTTCTGCTTCCTGCGCCCACTGCGCCATCATGCGGTGGCCAGGCCCCGCGAACTCCTCCTCCGCGCCGCCCCCTTGGTCTTCCTCTGGCTGCTGGCGCTCACCGCGTTCGCCCTCTACGCCCGGCACACCTTCGGCATCTCCACCGGGGATTCACCCGTCGGGGACCTCGCCGAACTCCTGGACTCCTCGCCGACGGTGGGCTTCGAGACCGCCCTGCCCGCCACCCTGTCCTTCGGACTCCTGTGGATCCTGGGCCTGTTGCTCGTCTCGTTGCTCGTGTCGCGGCGCGCGCCCCTGCCGGCCCGGCTGGTGCGCTTCCACGAGGCGGTGCGCCCGGCCGCGTTCGCGGTCGTCGCGCTGCTCCTCTCGTACGCCGCGCTCGGCGTCGTCGTCGGCCTGGTGGTCGCCGCGACGCGGGGCCACGCGCAGGAGACCCTGGCCGTGATCCTCCTCGGGCTGCCGAACCTCGCCTGGCTCGCGCTCACCCTGGGCCTCGGCGGGGCCTGGCAGGGGCGGGTGGAAGGTCCCTTCGGGCTGCCGATGCCCCGGATCCTCGACGATGTGCTCCGCACCCCCGACCTGTCCACCGTGGACGTCGGCTCGCTGGCCCGGCAGGACTCCCGGGCCTGGTGGCTGGTGGCGGTGGCCGCCCTGCTGCTGCTCGGCGCGGGCTTCCTGATGGCCGTACGCTCCCCCGCGCGGGTGCGCCCCTGGCAGCACGCCCTGCACCTGGGCGTCGCCCTGGCCCTGGCCACCCTCGTGGTGTGCCTGCTGGCCGGGGTCGAGGCCCGGTTCGGCCTGTCCCTGCTCGGCATCGGTGACGTGGACGGCCTGGGCGGGAAGGTGCGACTGCTCCCGCAGCTGTGGCGTACGGTCCCCCTCGCCCTGCTGTGGGGCGCGGTCGCCGGGTTCCTCGGCGCCCTCCTGGCCACCCCGGTCCACCGGCGCGGCCGGGTCGACGAGGGTCCGCCGTCACCGGGCGCGTAACGACGTGTTGCGCGTCCCGGACTCGAGTCCGGGACGGCTTCACCCCACCCGCCACCGCCGGAAGACCGGCAGGGCCCAACTGGGCGGCGGCGGAGGCGGTGTGTCGGGGGAAGGCGGCTCGGGAGGGGGCCGCGGCGCGAGGGGCCGGCCGCCCCGGCCGGTGCCCGCGTCCCGCAGGGCGGAGGTGAAGGCCAGGCAGCTCGGCCAGCGGTCCTCGGGCGACTTCGCCAGGGCCCGCGCGAGTACGTCGTCCACGGCGGGCGGGAGCTGCGGGCGCACGGAGGACGGCGGGGGCGGGGGATCGTACTGGTGGGCCCAGAGCAGGGCCATGTCGTCGTCGCGCAGGAAGGGCGGGCCACCCGCCAGCATCTCGTAGACCACGCACCCGAGGCTGTAGACGTCGCAGCGGCCGTCCACCGGCTTGCCGGAGATCTGCTCGGGGGCGACGTAGTCGAGGGTGCCGACGAACTGGCCGACGCTGGTGAATCCCGTCAGGGAGAGGGACTTCTTCGTCAGGCCGAAGTCCGTGAGGTAGACGTGCTCGGGGTGCTCGCTGTCCGTGCCCGCCGCGACCAGGATGTTGCCGGGTTTCACGTCGCGGTGGACCAGGTCGTGTTCGTGGGCGGCGTCCAGCGCCGAGGCGACCTGGCCCGCGATGCGCGCGACGGTCCCCACGGGGAGCGGACCGGTGCGGTCCAGGAGGGCCCGCAGGTCCTGCCCGGCGACGTAGCGCATGGCGATGTACAGCAGACCCTCGGTCTCGCCCGCTTCGAAGACGGGCACGATGTGCGGGTGGTCGATGGCGGCCGCGACCTTCGACTCGTGGGCGAAGCGGAGGCGGAAGGTGTCGTTGCGGGCGAGTTCGGGCGCGAGCAGCTTGAGCGCGACCGTACGGTCCAGGCGCAGGTCGTGGGCGCGGTAGACCACCGCCATGCCACCGCGGCCGATCTCGCTCTCGACCTCGTAGCCCGCGATCCGTCTGCCCCTCAGGTCGCTGGGGCGCCCCCTCACCGGCACTGCGGGAGGTGCGGGGTCCGGGTCGGAGCCTGGCCCCGGTGCGCCACCAGCGCTCATCGCGCCTCCGGGTCGGGGAGGTCCACGAGCCGGGTCGGCGCGTGGGACGCGGCCCCGCCGTCCGGCGCCGCGGGCTCCGCCGCCGGCGCACCGGGCGCGTGCTCCCCGGCCGGCGGATCCGTGGCCGCGTGCGCGCCCGGGCCCGCGGAGACGGCGAAGGTCGCCATCCGGGTCCCGTCGCCGTACATCCAGCGTCCGGCGGCCGCGTCGTACACCCAGACGGCCTCGCCGTCGACGACCACCCCGGCGCGCAGACCCCGGGTGGCGCGCCGGAACGCCTCGGTGTCCGTGCGCCCGGCGGCGAGGTCGTCCACGGCCTGCCGGTAGCGCTCCAGGTCCTCGTCCGAGCGGCGCAGCAGCGGCCGCGGGTCCTCCGCGCGGGTCAGCGGCTGCCCGGCGGTGGGCGGCGCCTGCGGGACGGCCACCAGGAGCCGCCCGTCCACCCAGGCGGACCAGCCGTTGGCGCAGAGGACCTCGCCCCACTCGCCGCGCCGGGACAGCAGCCGTACGGGGAGGAACGGGTCCAGCGGCGTGGCGACCAGCGAGACGTCCGGAGCCTCCCAGCCGGGCAGCCCCTCCGGCGGGACGACGTGCGTGGGCCGGAAATCCGCGACCCCGTCCGGGGTTCCCGTCGGCATCGCCATCGGACGACCTCCCCCTACTTCCGCATGATCGCGGGCTCGTGTCGGCGCAGCAGCCGGGAGACCAGCACCCCGAACAGCACGGACAGGGCGACCAGCATCCCGAGGTTGAACAGCCAGGTCCCGGGGGAATGGGCGAAGAGCGGGTCCGCGGTGAGCTTGCCGGGCACGAGCGCGCCGAGGTCGATGGTGCCCGCCATGGCTCCGAGCGCCCAGCGCGCGGGCACGAACCAGGCCAGCTGCTCGATCACCGGTACTCCGTCGAGGTGCAGGAGCGCGCCGCAGAAGACCACTTGGGCGATCGCGAGGAGGACCAGCAGCGGCATGGTGACCTCCTCCTTCTTGACCAGGGCGGAGACCAGCAGGCCGAGCATCATCGCGGTGAAGGCCAACAGGGCCACGGCGATGGTGATTTCGATCAGGGGTGGCAGGAACACGCCCTTGCCATCCGGTGCGTGGTGCTTCACGCCGAAGAGCCCGACGAGGGTGAGGACCACGGCCTGGGCGATGGTGATGGCGCCCAGGACGGTCACCTTGGACATCAGATAGGCGGAACGGGAGAGGCCCACGGCGCGTTCGCGCTGGTAGATGACGCGTTCCTTGACGAGTTCGCGCACGGCGTTGGCGGCGCCGGTCAGCACGCCGCCCACGTTCAGGATGAGCAGGGCGCTGACGGCGCTCTCGGCGGTCAGTTCGCTGCCCGCCAGGGCCCGGGCCATCGCTCCCATGACGAAGGGCAGGGCGACCATGATGATGAGGAACGTGCGGTCGGCCGTCAGCGCGGCGGCGTAGCGCCGGACCAGGGTCCTGAACTGCGCTCCCCAGCTCTGCGGTGTGGGCGGCGGGACCCGCAGCCCCGCCGCGGAGGCGGAGGGAACGCCGTCGGTGCGGGCGCGGACGGGCGTGGCCGCGCTGGTGGCGAAGCGGCGCTGGTACGAGGAGGCTCGGTACTCCCCCGCCCAGTCGCGGCCCTGTTCGTTCTCGAAGGCCTCGAAGGCCTCGGGCCATTGGGCATATCCGAAGTAGCCGAGGGTCTCGTCGGGCGGCCCGTAGTACGCGATACGGCCACCGGGGGCGAGGACGAGCAGCCGGTCGCAGACGTCCAGGCTGAGCACGCTGTGGGTGACGACGATGACGGTGCGGCCGTCGTCGGCGAGGCCGCGCAGCATGTGCATCACGGAGCGGTCCATCCCCGGGTCGAGACCGGAGGTGGGCTCGTCGAGGAAGAGCAGGGAGGGCTTGGTGAGGAGTTCCAGGGCGACCGAGACGCGTTTGCGCTGGCCGCCGGAGAGGCTGTGGATCGGCTGGTCGGCGCGCTGGTCGAGGCCGAGTTCGCGGATCACCTCGGCGACCCGGGCCTCGCGTTCCCCCGCGGCGGTGTCCTGCGGGAAGCGGAGTTCGGCGGCGTAGCCGAGGGCGCGGCGGACGGTGAGCTGGGTGTGCAGGATGTCGTCCTGCGGGACCAGGCCGATGCGGCTGCGGAGTTCGGCGTAGTCGCGGTAGAGGTCCCGGCCGTCGTAGAGGACGGTGCCGTGATCGGCGGGGCGCAGGCCGGTGAGGGCGCCGAGCAGGGTGGACTTGCCCGCGCCGCTGGGGCCGACGACGGCGAGCAGGCACTTGGTGCCGACCGGGAAGGAGACGTGGTCCAGGAGGACCTTGCGGCCGCGGTCGACGGCGACGGTGAGGTCCTGGACGTCGAGGGAGACCTCGCCGGTGTCGACGTACTCCTGGAGGTGTCCAGCGACGAGGCAGAAGGAGCGGTGTCCGATGCCGATGATGTCGCCTTCGGTGAGGCGGGCGCGGTCGACGGGGTAGCCGTTGAGGTAGGTGCCGTTGTGGCTGCCGAGGTCGGTGATCTCGAAGCCGCCGTCCGCGAGCGAGCGCAGTTCGGCGTGGTGCCGCGAGACGACGAGGTCGTCGAGGACGAGGTCGTTCTCGGGCGCGCGGCCGATGGCCAGGGCGGTGCCGGGCGCACCGGCGGCCGGCGCCGGGAGCGGGCGTACCGAGGTGGGCTGCCGGAAGGTGCCGGTGAAGGCCGGGTTCATGACGGAGGACGGACGCGGGGTCCGGGCGGGGTGCGGGGGCGGGGGCGACACCGGCGGTGGTGCGTGGAAGGGCCGCGGGGCCGGGGCGGGCGGTGCGGCGAAGACGGCGCGCGGGCCGTCGGCGGAGCTGCCGAAACGCAGTTCGCTGCCGGGGCCGACCTCCCAGGCGTGGACGCGGTGGCCCTCGGCCCAGGTGCCGTTCGTACTGCCCTCGTCCTCGACCGTCCAGTGGTCGCCGTCGGGGCGGAGCACCGCGTGGTGCCAGGAGACGCGGGCGTCGTCGAGGCAGATCTCGCAGAGGGGGTCCCGGCCGACGTGGTAGGTCCGGCCGGGCGTCATCACGGTGGAACCCCCGTCCGTCTCCAGGAGCAGTTCGGGGGCGGTCGGCACACCGTGGCGCTGGACCATGAGGCGATTTTCCCACGGCACGGCCCTTCGGGCCCGTTCTCCGGCGTCCGCGCATCGCCGCAGGTCAGAGCGGGCTTATAGGGAATGACAACGGTCCCCGTTGCAGCCTTTGCCGATCCTCGCCGGGTGCGCTTCACTTCACGCGTCGGATCCGAACAGACCGAACAGACGGGGGACCAGCGATGAGTGCGCACGACCACGCTCACGACCACGGGCCGGACGCCGCGGCGGACGGGGCCGACGGGCACGAGGCCCACGACGCCCACGGCGGCCACGGCGGGCACTCGCACGGGGTCGTGGAGAACGCCGACCGCCGCTGGCTGGCGATCGCGCTCGGCCTGATCGGCGCGTTCATGGCGGTCGAGGTCGTCATCGGCGTCGTGGCCCGCTCGCTGGCTCTGATCTCCGACGCCGCCCACATGCTGACCGACGCCGTGTCGATCGTCCTGGCGCTGATAGCCATGCGGCTGGCCGCGCGGCCCGCGCGCGGCGGGTTCACGTACGGGCTCAAGCGCGCGGAGATCCTTTCGGCCCAGGCCAACGGGCTCACCCTGCTGCTGCTGGCGCTCTGGCTGGCGTACGAGGCGGTGCGGCGGCTGATCGATCCGCCCGCGGTGCAGGGCGGCCTGGTCCTGGTGACCGCGCTGGCGGGCATCGTCGTCAATGTCGTCTGCGCGTGGTGCATCTCCAAGGCGAACCGGTCCTCGCTGGCGGTCGAGGGCGCCTACCAGCACATCCTCAACGACCTGTTCGCCTTCATCGGGACCGCCGTGGCCGGCCTGATCGTGCTCACCACGGGCTTCGTCCAGGCGGACGCGATCGCCACGCTGATCGTCGTGGTGCTGATGGTCAAGGCGGGGTACGGGCTGGTCCGCGAGTCCGGCCGGATCTTCCTGGAGGCCGCTCCCGCGCACATGGACCCGGACGCGGTCGGCGACCGGCTGGTCGCGCACGGCCCGGTGACCGAGGTGCACGACCTGCACATCTGGATCATCACCTCGGGGCAGGCCGCGCTCTCGGCGCACGTCCTGGTGGAACCCGCGGGTGACTGCCACGCCGTACGCCGTGACCTGGAGGCGATGCTGCGATCGCAGTACGGGATCACCCACACCACCCTCCAGGTGGACCACGTGCAGGACACCCTGCTGTCGGTCGGCCGGGCGGGCGAACAGCCGGGGCCCGCGGACGCGCACTGCGCGGACGCCCACGGCCCGGTGCACCGCGAGGGCCCGCACGGGCACTGACCCGGGCACCGACCGGACCGCTGACCGAGGCACTGACCGGGCCCGCGCGGGGCATACATGGGTCCATGACGCAGAAGCGCAGCGCGGGCCTCTTCCTCTTCCGCCGGACCTCCGCGGACGGCGGTGACGACGACGCCGGCATCGAGGTGCTGCTCGGGCACATGGGCGGCCCGTTCTGGGAGCGGCGCGACGCCGGGGCCTGGGCGATCCCCAAGGGCGAGTACCTGGAGGACGAGACGCCCCGGGACGCGGCCCGCCGGGAGTTCACGGAGGAGATCGGGCTGCCGCCGCCCGAGGGCGCGTACCTCCCGCTGGGCGAGGTCCGTCAGGCCAACGGGAAGCTCGTGACGATCTGGGCCGTCGAGGCGGACCTCGACCCCGCGTTGATGCGGCCCGGCACCTTCACGATGGAGTGGCCGCCGGGGTCGGGGCGGGTGGAGGAGTTCCCAGAGCTGGACCGGGTGGCCTGGTTCGCTCCCGCACCGGCCCGGAGGAGCATGGTGGTGTCCCAAGTCCCTTTCCTGGAACGGCTATTGATGCTATTGAACGATTGACTCGACCTTGACTTGCCACCGGGCCCGAGTGCGTGGACATTACACTTCATGACGAGCGTCGTGCTGGTGGGAACCCTGGACACCAAGGGTGTCGAGTACGGCTGGTTGCGCGAGCGGCTGTCGCGCGCCGGCGTCGAGGTGGTCCTGGTCGACACAGGAATCATGGGCGATCCCCGCGTGCCCGCCCAAGTACCGCGAGAAGCGGTGGCCCGGGCAGCGGGGACGGAACTGACGGAACTGCGCGCGGCCGCCGACCGGGGCGCGGCCGTGACCACGATGGCCCGGGGGGCCGAGGTGACCCTCTTACGCCTGCACGCCGAAGGACGGCTCGACGGCGTGCTGGCGATAGGCGGCAGCGGGGGCACCTCCATCGCCACCCGGGCGATGCGGGCCCTGCCCCTCGGGGTGCCGAAACTGATGGTGTCCTCGATGGCGTCCGGTGACGTGGCACCGTACGTCGGATCGTCGGACATCACGATGATGTACAGCGTGGTGGACATCGCGGGGATCAACAGCGTCTCCGCACCCGTCCTGGCCAACGCCGTCGAAGCCATCGCGGGCATGGCCAAGGCCTTCGCGCGGGCCTCCCGCGAGTCGCGCCCCGCCCGGCTCGGGGCGGGCGGGCGGCCGCTGATCGCGGCGAGCATGGCCGGGGTGACCACGCCCGGCGTGGACGCGGCCCGCGAGCGGCTGACCGACCTCGGCTACGAGGTGCTCGTCTTCCACACCAGCGGCGCGGGCGGCCGGACGCTGGAGACCCTGGCCGGTCAGGGGCTCTTCGCGGGGGTGCTGGACCTCACCCTCAGCGAACTCGCGGACGACCTGTGCGGCGGCATCCTGACCGCCGGTCCCGACCGGCTCAGCGCCGCCGGGCGGGCCGGGATTCCGCAGGTGGTGAGCCTGGGCGCGCTGGACATGGTCAAGTTCGGCCCGCTGGAGAGCCTGCCGGAGCACGCCCGCTACCGGCGGGTCCGGGTGCACAATCCCTCGATCACGGTGATCCGTACGACCCAGGCGGAGTGCGCCGAACTGGGCCGCCGGGTCGCGGCGAAACTCCGGGCGGCGACCGGGCCCACCGCCGTGTGCCTGCCCCTGCGCGGCCTGTCCACCCTGGGCGCTCCGGGGGGTCCGTACCACGATCCGGGCGCGGACCGGGCGCTGTTCGCGGCGCTGCGCGAGGGGCTGCGGGGCAGCGCCGCCCGGCTCTACGACTACGACACGCACATCAACGATCCGGCGTTCGGCCGCGCGGCTGCCGAACGGCTGCACGACATGATCGGGGTGCGGCAGGCCGCGGCCTGAACCTCCGCCGTGCGCACCGGGCGCGGGCGCACCACCGGCCGGAAACCACTGTATGAGACAGCTGTACGGCCGGGAACCGGCCACGGCACAATCCGTGTCCCAGGAGATGGCCCGGCACCGTCCGGGCCATCGAACGACATCACAGGACACGGCGACGCCATGGCAGGGGGCGAACGATGAACACGTGGGCGGTCCCCGGTTACACGGAGAGCAGGGAACTCGGCGCGGGCGGCAGCGGCCGCGTGGTGCTCGCCGTGCACGACGCGACGGGCACGGCGGTCGCGGTCAAATACCTCGCCGACCGGCTGCGCCACGACCCGGCGTTCGTCCGGGAGTTCCGGGCGGAGGCCCGGCTGCTGGGCGGGCTCCATTCGCCGTACGTGGTGGGGCTGTACGAGTACGTGGAGGCCCCCGGCGGCGCCGCCATCGTCATGGAGCTGGTGGACGGGATCTCCCTGCGCGCGGTGCTCAAGCGCTCGGGCGCCACCGATCCCGAAGCGGCCCTGGTGGTGCTCAAGGGGTCCCTGCTGGGACTGGCCGAGGCGCACCGCGCCGGGGTCGTGCACCGGGACTACAAGCCGGAGAACGTCCTGGTCGCCCAGGACGGTTCGTCCAAACTCGTGGACTTCGGGATCGCGGCGGGGCGCGGCACGCAGCCCGGGGTGGCGGGCACGCCCGCCTACATGGCCCCGGAGCAGTGGCAGGGTGAGCCCGCCTCCCCCGCGGCCGACGTGTACGCGGCGACGGCGACCTTCTTCGAGTGCCTGACCGGGCGCAAGCCCTTCGCCGGGGAGAACTTCGCCGAGCTGGCCGTCCAGCACATCGAGGCGCCCGTCCCCGAGTCCGAGGCCCCCGAGCCGGTACGTCCCCTGATCCGCCGGGGTCTGGCCAAGCGGCCGGAGCAGCGCCCGGAGAACGCGGACGCCTTCGTCGTGGAGCTGGAGGGCGTGGCGCGCGCGGCCTACGGTCCCGAGTGGGAGGAGCGCGGGCAGCGCAAGCTGGCCGCGCTGGCCGCGCTGTTGCCGCTGCTGTTCCCCTCGGCGGGCGCCCCGGCCGCCGGGACCACGGCGCTGGCGACGACCGTGCTGCCGCCGCCTCCGCCGCCCGTGTCCTGGCGGCCGGGCCGGCGCGGCTGGATAGCGGCCGGGACCGCCCTGGTGCTGGGCGCCGTGCTGGTGTTCACGGCCGAGGCGATCGGGGCCTCCCCGGATTCCACTTCGGCGGTGAGCGCCTTCGCGACGACCAGCGCGGGCCCGCCCGGGTCCGCGGCGCCGTCGTCCGGCCCCTCCCCGTCGGGCTCCGCCTCGACCTCGCCGTCCCCTTCGGCGTCCGTGTCGCCCTCGGCTTCCGTCTCGCCGAGCACGAGCACGAGCCCGAGTCCGAGCCCGAGCGCGTCGGCGTCCCCCACACCGACCCCCACGCCCACGCCCACACCGACCAAGACCCCGGCCCCGAAGCCGACCGTGGTCGTCGGCTCCGTGTCGGTCTCCCTGCGCGCCGGGACGAGCGTGGGGCAGGCGACCGTGTCCCTCGACGCCAAGGGCGAGCCGGTGACCGTGGTGCTGGAGTGGTTCCTGGGCAACTACGCGGGCGACCTGCGGGTGGCGGACGGTTCGAACTCGCTCACCGCCCGGTCCGGCACGCTGCCCCCGCAGTCGCACACCTTCACCCGCGGCGCCGGCTGCTACCTGAGCGTGCGCGTCACCACCGTTCCGGCCGCGGGGAACACGTCCGACACCGCCACGCAGCTCATCCCGAGGTGCCAGGAGGTCCCGCGATGAGCGATCCCCGCAACCCCGCACCGGCCCCCGAGGGGGACGACTACAGCGCGACCGTGCTCGGCAGCCATTGGATCAGCGGGCCGCCCGAGCGCGCCGACGGCCTCGCGGCGACCCACCGGTTCGACGGTCCGCAGGCCGTGCCCGACCGGGTCGAGGGCTCCGTGCTGCGCTTCGGCCCCGGGGTGACGGCCGCGCTGGCCGCGCCCTTCCCCGTGACCACGGCGGCGCCCGTGGCCCCGGTTCGCCGCCGCCGGGGCGCGGGGCTGCGCCGCTACGCGCTCGCGCTGGTGGTGCTGGCGGCCGTGCTGGCGTACCTGGCCTGGCAGCGGTACGGGCCCGACCTGGTGGTGCGGGACGTGGCCGTGAGCACCGACGCGCAGGGGCCGGCCTGCGACTCGGCCGCCGACGTGGTGGCCGTCGTACGGACCGACGGGCGGCCGGGGACGATCACCTACCGGTGGCTGCGCAGTGACGGCAGCCCCTCGGAGCGGCTGACGGAGCGGGTGCCCCGCGGTCAGCGGGAGGCGCGGCTGCACCTGCTGTGGACCTTCCACGGCACGGGCAGCTTCCCGGCACGGGCCGAGGTGCGGATCGAGGAACCCGGGCGGCACACGGCGGCGGTGGAGTTCAGCTACCGCTGTCCCCGGTAGGCCTCTTCCGGATCGTGCCCGACCCCCGCCCCCTCCCCCGTTCGGCCCATCCGGGTGTGGCCGTCCGGCCGAAGCCCGTACCAGGGGGCGGCTGGTTGACTCGTCAGTGTTGACGGAGGCGCTCAGGACGCCTCACGGCACCCCTGCGCGTCACGTTCCAGCCGGCGAACACCCCAACCGGAACGTGGCCGTCCCGCACGGATGCCGAGTCCGCGCGGGGAGGCCCGCAGCCGCTTTGGGGAGTGGCTGCGGGCCGCTTCGCGCTCAGAGCCGCGGGCCGCTTCGCTCTCAGAACCGGGCGTGCGCCGTGATGTCCTCCTCGAACCGTCCGGTCAGCGCCGGGGTCACGGTCGGCCGGCACTGGGCCACGGCCGCCAGGTAGTCCTCCGTGCTCGCGCCCGGCCGGCCGGCGAGCGTGCCGCGGCCCTCCGTCCCCTCCAGGTCCCGCTCGAAGGACACCTGCGCCGCGATCCGCGCCGCATGCTCGATGTCGGCGGGCGTGAACAGCTCGCTCGCGGCCACCAGAGCCGATATGTCGACATCCGTGCGCCCCGCCGTGTAGCGGGCCCAGATCGCGGCGCGCGCCCCGGCGTCCGGCGTTCCGATGGGGATCAGGTAGTCGAAGCGGCCGGGCCGCAGGAAGGCCGGGTCCAGCGAGCGGATCGAGTTGGTCGCGCAGACCAGCAGCCGCTCCCCGCCCTCCCGGAAGCCGGGGATCAGCTTCAGCAGCTCGTTGGTGACGCCGTGGATCCCGCCGGGCTGCGCGGGTTCGGTGCGCACCGGCGCGATCTCCTCGACCTCGTCGATGAAGACCAGGACGCGCTCCAGCTCGGCGATGCGGGTGAAGGCGCCCCGCAGGGCCGTGGCCAGATTGCCCTCGTCGGCGAGCCGGGAGGGCAGGAGTTCCACGAAGGGCCAGCCGAGGCGGGAGGCGATCGCGCGGGCGAAGGTGGTCTTGCCGGTGCCGGGCGGCCCGAAGAGCGTGATGGCGCGCGGCGGCCGCACCCCGTGCTGGGCGGCCCGTTCCGGTTCGGCGAGCGGCAGCACCACGCGCCGCTCGATCAGGTCCTTCTCCGTCTCCATGCCCGCGACCGCGTCCCACAGGTCGGCGGGCAGGAAGCGGCCGCCGAGCTCGTCGAGGAGCCCGGCCGCCGGTCCGTGCAGCGGCTCGGTCTTCTCGAAGTAGGCGACGGCGGGCTGGCGCGTGTACCCGGCGTTGAGGAGTCCCTCCCCCAGCAGGTCCTCCTCGGGCAGGACGTAGGCGATCCGGCCCACCCGCGCCGCGATCAGCCGCCGCTCCAGCTCCACCAGCAGGGCGCTGGCCAGGCCGCGGCCCCGCCAGCCCGCGGAGATCGCGATCCGCATCACCCAGGCCCGCTCCCCCGCGACGCACGCCAGGGCCGCGCCGATCGGGACGCCCTGGTGGACGGCGACCACGGCGGGCTGGCGCCCGGTGAGGGCGCTGATGCACTCGGCGAGGGAGAAGACGGACTCCTGGCCCAGCTCGGCGGTGGTGTCGATCAGGTGGACGACCGCGGCGAGATCGCTCTCGCGGTAGTCGTGGATGAGCCAGTTCACCGGGTGCCGCCCCTCGTACGTGCTGCTTCTGCGTACCGCTCCTGCGTACTCCTTGCGGCGAGGCTAGGGGCGGGGCCGCGGGGGCTTCACGTACCGCGGTGCACAACAAGCGGTCGGGACCCCTCCGCCACGTCCATAGACTGGATGTTTGCTCCCCACGGCCGACCGAGGACCCAGCACTCTCATGACTTCCGTCGTATCCGGCATATCCCCTCCCCCGCGCACCTCCCCGGACGGGCGTCGTCACATCGGCTGGCTGATACCCGTCGTGTGGACCCTCGGGCTCGGCCTGTGGGGGCTCTCCCGGCAGGACAGCGTCTGGCGCGACGAGGCGGCGACCTGGCAGGTCGCCCGGCGCTCGACCGGTGAGATCTGGCACATGCTCGGCAACGTCGACGCCGTGCACGGGCTGTACTACCTGCTGATGCACGGCCTCTTCGAGGTCTTCGGGGCCGGGACGGCGACCCTGCGGCTGCCCTCGGTGCTGGCCGTGGCGGCCGCGGCGGGCTGTGTCGCGGCCCTCGCTCGGCGGCTGACCCCGGGGCGGGCCGGATTCTGGGCGGGGCTCGGCGCCGGGATGGCCCTCGGGCTGCTGCCCGCCGTGCAGTTCCAGCTCCAGGAGGGCCGCCCGTACGCCCTGGTCGCGGCCGGGGCGGGACTCTCGACCCTGCTGCTGGTGCGGCGGCTGGAGGACGCGCCGGGCGGCCGGCCCGGACGGCGCGGGTGGCCGGGCTGGTCGGCGTACGCGCTGGCCGTGCTGGTGTGCGCCCTGCTGAACTGGCTCTCGCTGCTGATCCTGCCCGCCCACGCGGCCACGCTGTGGTGGGTGCGGGCCCGGCGCGGGGTCCTCGGACGGTGGGCCCTGGCCTCGGGGGGAGCGGTGCTCGGGGCACTGCCGCTGATCCTGTTCAGCCGGACCCAGTCCGGTCAGGTCTCCTGGATACCGCCGCTGACCTGGTCCATGCTGACCGGCCCGGCGATCCTGCTGGCCCTCGGCGGCGCCTGCGCCCTGCTGGAGCGGCCGCGCGCGGGGCGGCCGTCGGTGACCGCCGTCGGGCTGCCGCTGCTCGTGGTGCCCTTCGTGGCGCTGGCCGGGCTGTCGCTGGTGCAGCCCCTGTTCCTCGACCGGTACGTGCTGTTCTCCATGCTGGGGCTGGCGCTGCTGATCGGCGCCGCCCTGGGCGCGGGCGTACGGGCCACCGCGCGCCGGTCACCGCGGGCGGCCACGCTGGTCGTGCCGGTGGCGATCACCGCGGCGCTGCTCGCGATGCTGCCCATGGAACTGGGCCGGCGCTCCCCCGCCAGCCGGGTGGACGACGTGCTCGCCGTGGCGGACCAGGTGGCCCGGCTGAAGGGCGCCGGGGACGCGGTGCTCTACGTACCGGCCGCGCGCCGGGACACGGCCCTCGTCTCGCCCGGGGACTTCGCGGGCCTGGCCGACATCGCCCTCGCCCGGTCCCCGGCGGCGTCCGGGACCCTCAAGGGCGTCGAGGACGAGGACCCGGCCCGGCTGCGGGCCGCTATGCTCGCGCAGCGGCGGATCCTGCTGGTCACGGACGCGGCGAAGGTCGCCAAGCCCTCGGGCGCGGAGCGGGACCGGGTGAAGGCCGCGGTGCTCCGGGAGCACTTCGTGGCGGTGGCCGACCGGCAGGTGCGGGGGCGCCGGGTGACCGTGTACGAGCGGACGCCGGACACCCGCTGACGGCTCCGCGGCGGCACCCGGACGCGAATTCACAGGGGATTCTTATGGAATCCGAGGCTCCGGCCAAAGGTTTCCGTTGGACCCTCTGATGCATGATCCAGCGCATGTTTCCCCGACAGGCCCTCCGCGCACGCCGCGCGGCCCGTGTCGTGCTGGCGATCGCCGCGACGTCCGCGCTGCTCACCGTGGGCATCCCGGACGCCTCGGCCGCGCCCCCGCTGGGGGTCACGGTCCTGGCTCCGGCGCAGGGTTCGGCGCAGCGGGTGGGCGCCCTCTTCGCGGGCGGACTGGACGGCGGCCACTACTGCACCGCCTCGGTGGTCCGCAGCGACGGCCGCGACGTGATCGCGACCGCCGCGCACTGCCTGGGCGAGGTGCAGAACACCGTGTTCGTACCGGGTTACAAGGACGGCACGGCGCCGTACGGCGTGTGGCGGCTCACCGGTCAGTACGTCGATCCGAGCTGGCAGAACGGGCAGGACCCGGACGCCGACATCTCGTTCGCGACGGTCGCCCCGCTGGACGGCCGGCAGATCGAGGACGTCGTCGGCGGCTTCCCGGTGATCGCCGAGCAGCCCGACGACGTGACGGTGACGATCGTCGGCTATCCGGCGAGCGAGGAGACCGCGCTGCTCTGCTCGAACGACACCACGATGCAGAGCGGCACCCAGCGCCGCATCGGCTGCCCGGACCTGGCGGGCGGCACCAGCGGCAGCCCGTGGCTGGCGGACGGCGCGCTGGCGGGCGTCCTCGGCGGGTACCAGGGCGGCGGCGAGGTCCCGGAGATCTCCTACAGCGCGGTCATGGGCGACGCCGCACAGGAGCTGTACCGCGAGGCCGCGGGCCGCTCGGCCGACCCGGGAGTGCACCACTGGACCCGGGACACGTGGTGGTCCTGACCGGCCCCGGCCCCCTCAGCCGCTCTGCGGCGGGAACGTCAGGTCGTCGTCGGGGACCTCGAACCAGGCCGGTTCGTCGTCCGACAGGGCACGGTGGATGCGGTCGAGGGCGAAGGGTTCCAGCGGCGGAAGGGCGTCGACGTGGAACCAGGCGACCTCCAACGATTCCGCGTCGTTCACGCGGGCCTCACCGCCGGTCGCGCGGCAGCGGAAGGTGATGTCGGTGAACTGGCATTCGTCCCCGTTGGGGTAGACGACCGGTGACAGCTGCTGGACCAGGACGACCCGCTCCGGGACACACCGCACCGCCGTCTCCTCGTACACCTCGCGCACCGCGGTCTGCGCGGGCTGCTCGCCCGGCTCGCAGATGCCGCCGATGACGGACCAGTTGCCCGTGTCGGTGCGCCGCCCGAGCAGCACCCGGCCGAGATCGTCGATGACGATGGCGGTCACACCGGGCAGCAGGAGCAGTTGGTGCCCGGCGTGCGCGCGGATCCTGCGGATGAACTCGGGGGTGCTCATTCCCCGACCCTACGACGCCGTGCGGCGGGCGCGGATCCGGCGCAGCAGGACCCAGCCGAAACCACCCGCCGCGAGCGCGAGCAGGACGTACTCCGGCAGCGGCCCGAAGCGGGTCGCCGGGGTCTGCGAGGAACGCAGCGGGACCGTGGCGACCAGCGCGTCCGGGGTGAACATCTTCGTCTGCTGGACCACCTTGCCGTCGGGCCGGATCACCGCGCTGACCCCACTGGTGACGGGCACGAGGACGGTCCTGCTGTGCTCGACGGCGCGGACCCGGTCCATGGCGAGCTGCTGGTAGGTCATCTCGCTGCGGCCGAAGGTGGCGTTGTTGCTGGGTACGGCGATCACCTGGGCGCCGGCCTGCACGGTGGAGCGCACGGCGTCGTCGAAGGCCGCCTCGAAGCAGGTGACCATGCCGACGCCGGTGCCCGCCATGTCGAAGACCCCCGGCTCCTTGCCGGGGCCGAAGTCGCGCCGGACCCGGTCGACGTCGGAGCTGAAGAGCCGTACGAAGGAGCGCATCGGCATGCGTTCGCCGAAAGGCTGGATCTTGCGCTTGTCGTAGGTGGAGGTGGGTCCCTTGACCGGGTCCCAGAGGATCATGGTGTTGCGCAGCGGACCGGTCTCGGGGGCCAGCACCGAGCCGATGGCCACGGGCACCCCGATCGCCTTGACGGCCCGGTCGATCACCGCGTAGGCGTCGGCCTCGGCGAAGGGATCGAGGTCGGAGGAGTTCTCCGGCCAGACCACGAAGTCGGGCTTCGGCACGCGGCCCGCCCGGACGTCGTCGGCGAGCTGGAGCGTGCGCTTGGCGTGGTTGTCGAGGACCGCGCGGCGCTGGGAGTTGAAGTCGAGCCCTATGGTCGGGACGTTGCCCTGGACGACGGCGGCCACGGCGGTGCCGTCCTCGGCGGCGTCGGAGACCAGCGGCCGGGCCGCGAGGGCCGCGGCGAGCGGTACGGCCACGCTCAGCGCGGCGACGGACGCGGTGACGGCGGTCGCCCGCGTCACGCCCCGCGCGGGGGCCTCCCGGCGCCGGGAGCGGCGGGCGACGCGCAGGGCTTCGTACAGCCCGAATCCGCACAGGGCCACGGCGAAGCCGACCAGCGGGGTGCCGCCGAGCGCGACGAGCGGCAGGAAGAACCCGTCGGCCTGCCCGAAGGCGATCTTGCCCCAGGGGAACCCGCCGAACGGGATCCGGGCCCGGACCGCCTCGCCCGCGACCCAGACGGCCGCGGCCCACAGGGGCCAGGCAGGCAGTCTGCGGACCAGGGTGATCCCCAGCCCGGTGAGCCCGACGAACACCGCCTCCAGCACGGCGAGGGCCAGCCACGGCACCGGCCCGACCTCCTCGCCGGTCCAGTGGAGCAGCGGCAGCATGAAGCCGAGCCCGGCCAGCAGCCCGAACCCGAACCCGGCGCGCGCCCGGCGCACCTGGAGGCACCAGGCGAGCAGCGCGAAGGCGAAGGGGGCCAGCCACCACAGCGGCCGGGGCGGGAAGCTCAGGTACAGCAGCACCCCGGCGAGCACCGACCCGCCGGCGCGCAGCAGCCACGCGACGCGGTGCGCCCGGAGGGACAGGGGGGCCGGATCGACGGCGGAGGACGGGGCCGGCGGGTCGACGGGGGGTTCGTTACCGACCGCTCGGGTGGCGCTGCTGCTCATCTGGCGGAGTGTACGTCGCCCGCCTGAGCGCCGGGCCGGGGAGGCCGCACGGGCGGGTCGCGGTGCGGTGGCCCCGGGGTGCCGGCTCCCGGGGCGCACACCGGCTCGCGTGTCAGCCGGTCAGGGCGCGCAGGTGCGTACGGATGACGCGTACGGCGTTCTCCGCGTCGTCGACCGTGACGGTGAAGAGCTTGCCGTCGCCCAGGCGCAGCTCCAGGCCTTCTCCGCGCCGGACGACGACGGCCGTGCCCTTGTCGGGCCGCCAGCGGTAGCCCCAGCCGCCCCATTGCTGCGGGGTGATCTTCGGGACGAACTCGGCGGCGGTCACGTCGGACAGCCGGATCCGGCGGCGCGGCAGCCCTATGTGGCCGCAGCGCACTTCCATGTTCTCGGAGTCGACGGTGACGGCGACGTGGACGAAGGCGAGGGTCCCGTAGAGGATCAGCAGCCCGGCCGCGAGGCATCCGACGACCGACATCACCAGCGGGATGATGCCGGCGGTCCAGGCGGAGTCGACGGCGAGTTCGATGCCGAGCGCCAGGCAGGCCGCGCCGGCGGCGGCGATGAGCCACTGCACGCGGTTGGAGGCCCGGCCGGTCCAGAGCGGGCCCGGAGGGTGGTCCGTCATGTGTAGCAGCGTACTCACGTTCCGCACGCGCGCCACCGCCTCTCGCCCCTTTGGCGGACCGGCCCGGTGGCCCGCATCGGCCGACCGCGCCCGCCGCGCCTGCCGCGCCCGCCGGGCGCCGTGTCCCGCGCCTGTGCCCTGCGCCCCTGCCCGCCAGGACCTCGAGCAAACTCGAGGTCACCCCGGCAGCAGCCGCATCAGCGCGTCCCGCAGGACCGGGGGCGGGAGGTCACGAAGCGGTGCAGGGTCCGGGACGCGAACGCGACGCGCTGGGCGGTGCGGGCCCCTGGCCGGGGTCGGGCGTCATGGCGTGCGCGGCGTCGCCGACGAGGGCGACCCGGCCGCCGTGGCCGAAGGAGGGGAGGGCGGGGTGGAGGTGGCGCATCTCGTAGCGGATCCAGGTGTCCGGGTCGGTCCCGGCGAGGACGCGCGGGATCGGGTCGTGCCGGCCGGAGAAGGCCGCAGGCAACGCGCTCACAGCCCGGGCCCCGGCGGCCGACCGCGGGACCGAGGCCTCGGGGACGGTCGCGTACCCGTTGGTGCGGCCCGGCTCGACGGGAGTCATGCCGAGGAACCGGCCGTCGCCCCGGGTTTCGCCGTGGCGGTCCGTCTCGAACGCGGCGGTGCCGACCCAGGCCACCGTACCGATCCGGCGCGGGGTCGCGGCGGCGCCGAAGTGGGCTCGGCGCACCGCGCTGTTGATGCCGCCCGGGGCGGTGGGGTGGATGCCGAAGGCGGTTCCGCAGGAGGGGAGTTCGGGGCGGCGTTCGAGGACGGTGGCGGACCAGCCCGCCCGGCGCAGGCCGAGTGCGGTGGCCAGCCCGGCGACGCCCGCGCCGACGACCACCGCCGTGCGGGCCCTCGCGCCGCCTTCCCGCGCCACCGGACTCGTCGGGTTCCCTGCCGTGGGGTGCCTTCTGGCGTCGACGCGAAAGAACTACCCCACCTGTGGTACCACGTGTGTGGTTAAGGTGCCGGGGTGAATCAGGACCGGAGAGATCTGCTGCGGGACGCGGCCATCGACGTGCTGGCGGAGGCGGGCGGGCGCGGGCTGACGCACCGGGGCGTCGACGGCGTCGCGGGCGTGCCCCTCGGCACGGCCAAGAACTACTTCCCGACCCGGGACGCGCTGCTGCGCGCCGTGGCCGAGCGGTGCCTGGAGCGCTATCGGGAGCTGGCGGACGCGCTGGCCGGCGCCGGGCCCGGGCCCGGCGACCGGGCCGGGGTGGCCGCACTGCTCGCCGGGCTGCTGCGGGACGTGGCGGGCCCGGGGCGCCCCCGGGTCCTGGCGTACCTGGAGCTGCAGACCGAGGCCGCCCGGCGGCCCTGGCTGGCCGGGCTGCTGGACCCGATCGCCGCCGCCGACTTCGCGGCCCACGCCCACCTGCTGCGCGCGGCGGGGCAGGCGGCCACGCCGGAGCGGGCCCGCGCGCTGACCCTCGCCCTGCACGGAGCGGTCCCGCACCTGCTGGCCGGCGCCCCGCGGACGCTGGCCGCGGCCGGGCTGGACGACCTGGACCGCTTCGCCCGGGGCGTGCTGGACGCCGTATGCCCGGCCGGGCACGACGAGGAGCGGGCCTCGTGAGCCCGGTCCACGACGAGCGCGCCGGCAGCACCGACCGGGGCGGCCGCACCGCCAGCACCGACCGGACCGACCGGACCGACCGGGCCGTGGGCGCCGTACTCGGCTCGGCCGTCGGGGACGCGCTCGGCGCCCCCTTCGAATTCGGCCCCGAAGGCGCGTTCTCCGCGCGCTTCCCGACGCCGGGCGGGGGCGGCGAGATGTGCGGGGGCGGCGGCTGGGAACCGGGCGAGGCGACCGACGACACCCAGATGGCCGTCCTGGTCGGGGAATCGCTGCTGGAGCACGGCGGACTCCAACTGCCCGATGTCTTCGCCCGGTTCCAGCGGTGGGCGGCGGCCGAACCGAAGGACATCGGACTGCAGACGGAGGACGTGCTGACGAACGGCGAGACCTGGGAGCTCGCCGCGGCGCTGCACTTCCAGGTCAACGCCCGGGCCGCGGGCAATGGTTCCCTGATGCGCGCCTCGACGTCGGCGGTGTACTTCGCCGCGGCCGGGCGGGCCGCCACGATGGACGCCGCCCGGCGGATCGCGGCGCTCACGCACGGCGACGCGGCGGCCTGGGAGGGTACGGCGGTGCTGCACGAGCTGGTACGGATCGCCCTGGACGGCGCCGACCCGCTCGCGCACCTCCCCGAGGTGCTCGGCGAGGTCGGGGCCGGCCACCGGGAGCGCTACGCCCGGGTGCTCGCGCCGGACTGGCATCCCGCCCTCGCCACCGAGTTCAACGGCGCGGTCTGGCCCTGCCTGGGCACGGCGGTGTGGGCGCTGCGGACGACCGCCGGGTTCGAGGAGGCGCTGCGGGCGGCGGTAGACGTCGGCGGCGACACGGACACGGTGGCCGCGGTGACGGGGACCCTGGCCGGCGCGCGGTACGGAGCCGGGGCGATCCCCGAGCGGTGGACCGGCCCCCTGCACGTCCCGCTGCCCGGCTTCGGCGGCCGCGTGCTGGACGCCGCCGCGCTGCGGGAGCTGGCCGGGGCGCTCGTCACGGCGGCCGGGCCCGGCTGAGTACGGCGCCGTGCGCGTGTCGCCGGGTGGTCAGCGCCCGGCGGGTGCATCCTCGGCCTGCGCGGCCAGCAGGCGTCCCTCCGCGTAGCCGAGGGCGGCGGCCGGGAGCCGTCCGGGGCGGCCGCTGTGCAGCACGGTCAGGGTGCCGGTGCGCGGCAGGCCCGGCTCCGGGTCGGCGCCGATGCGGCGCAGCGCCTGGGCGGCGACGGGCTCCGCCGAGCCGTGGAAGACGGGCAGCACGCCGCCGGTCCGGGCGGCGAGCGCGGACCGGATGACGGCCTCGACGAGTTCGTAGTGCGTGCAGCCGAGCACCAGGTCGGTGACGTCCGGCGGGGTCAGCGCGGCGGCCGCGGCGACGGTCCGCACGATGGCTTCCTCGTCCCCGTACTCGACGGCGTCGGCGAGCCCCGGGCAGGGCACCTCGGTGACCCGGACGCCCGCGGCGAAGTCGCGGATCAGCCCGCGCTGGTAGGGGCTGCCGGTGGTGGCCGGGGTGGCCCAGATCGCGACGCGGCCGCCGCGGGCCGCGGCGGGCTTGATCGCGGGGACCGTACCGACAACGGGGACGCCGGGCTCCAGCTCGGCCCGCAGGGCGGGCAGGGAGTGCACGGAGGCGGTGTTGCAGGCGACGATCAGCGCCCGCGGCCGCAGGGCGGCGGCGGCGCGCGCCACCTCCAGCGCCCGGCCGGTGAGGTCGGCGGGGGTACGGGGGCCCCAGGGCATGCCGTCGGGGTCGGAGGAGAGGACCAGGTCGGCGTCCGGCCGCAGCCGTCGCATCGCGGCGGCCGCCGCGAGGAGGCCGATGCCGGAGTCCATGAGCGCGATCTTCACTTGGTCACCTTAATCGACCCCCGCCCCGGCCCCGCCCGCCACGCCCCTTTTCCGGCCGCCGGAGCGGGCGGGCACCGGGCCCCGGAAGCGAGGGAGGCGGGCCCCCGAACCCGGTGGGCGTGGGTGCGCGACACGCGCGGCGGCATTCGGCACACTGCGGAGATGGGCCCCCTCAGCATCGCCGCCTGCGCCTCGCTCGCCGTCTGGCTCTGGCTCACTCTCGGCCAGGGCATGTTCTGGCGGACCGACGTCCGCCTGCCGCCGCGCACCCGGCCCGACCGGTGGCCCTCCGTCGCCATCGTCGTACCCGCCCGGGACGAGGCCGCGGTGCTGCCGCTGAGCCTGCCCTCGCTGCTCGCGCAGGACTATCCCGGCGAGGCCGAGGTGTTCCTCGTCGACGACGGCAGCACCGACGGCACGGGCGCGCTCGCGCTGGCCCTCGCCCGCGAGTGCCCCGGGCTGCCCCTCACGGTCTGCTCGCCCGGCGAGCCCGAGGCCGGCTGGACGGGGAAGCTGTGGGCGGTGCGCCACGGGATCGGCGCGGCCCGTACCGCGCACCCCGACGCGCCGGAGTACCTGCTGCTCACCGACGCCGACATCGCGCACGAGCCGGACAGCCTGCGCGAGCTGGTCTCGGCCGCGGTCTCGGCCGACCTCGACCTCGTCTCGCAGATGGCGCGGCTGCGGGTCGTCAGCTTCTGGGAGCGGCTCGTCGTACCGGCCTTCGTCTACTTCTTCGCCCAGCTCTACCCCTTCCGCTGGATCAACCGCCCGGCGGGGCGGACCGCCGCCGCGGCGGGCGGGTGCGTGCTGCTGCGCACGGAGGCGGCCGTGCGGGCGGGTGTACCGGATTCGATCCGGCAGGCGGTGATCGACGACGTGTCCCTCGCGCGGGCGGTGCGGCGCACCGGTGGCCGGATCTGGCTGGGGCTGGCGGAGCGGGTGGACAGCGTGCGCCCGTACACGGGGCTCGGGGAGCTGTGGCGGATGATCTCGCGCAGCGCCTACGCGCAGCTGCGGCACCAGCCGTTGCTGCTGGCCGGGACGGTGGCGGGGCTGGCCCTCGTCTACCTCGCGCCCCCGGTGACCTTCTGCGCGGGTCTGCTGGGCGGGCGGCCGGTGGCGGCGTGGGCGGGCGGCCTGGCCTGGCTGCTGATGGCCGGTACGTACGTCCCGATGCTGCGCTACTACCGGCAGTCCGCCGTGCTCGCCCCGCTGTTGCCGGTGACCGCGCTGCTCTATCTCCTGATGACGGTCGACTCGGCCGTCCAGCACTACCGCGGGCGCGGCGCGGCGTGGAAGGGGCGCACCTATGCCCGTCCCAGCGACGCCTGAAACGGGCCCCGGCCGTGGCGTGAAGGCGCGTCATCCGAGGTCACAGCGATGTGACGCACTTTCACCCGACTCTCCGTCAGGAGGGCACGAGTAGGGGGAAGCCAGGGCGTATGCGACGAATCGTGCACCTGAACGTCAAGTGAAAGCTGTGGCGCTGACCTGCGAAGATGCAGGTCAGCGCGGTGTTGACGGGCCCTCGCTATGGACCCGGTGAAGTCGTGGGCTTAACTTATGTGCCATGACCTCCCCCCGCTCCACTTATGGCGGCGGTTACTACTCCGCGCCCTCCTTCCCGGACACCCCCATCTACGACTCGCTCGTCGCCGAACGCGGCACCCCTCAGATCGCGCCCATCCGGGTGCCGGCCGCCTATGACTCCATGGGTGGCGGCTACCAGGGGCACCAGTCCCCCCAGGGCCACAACAACGGCTACTCGGGCGGCTATCTGCCCGCGCTGCCGGCCGCCCTGCCCACGCTGCCCGCGGCCCCCTCGCAGCAGCAGCCCGCCTACGGCTACCCGTACCAGCAGCAGGGTGCTCCGCAGCCGATGCCGCTGCAGCACGCGCCCGCCCCGTACATCCCGCAGCAGCAGCCGGTCGCCGCCCGTACGGGGTACCAGCCGCAGCAGCCCCGGCCGGTCGCCACGGCCGCCGGGTACGAGGCCATGCGCCCGGCCGCCCCGCGGCCGATGCAGGCCCAGGCTCCGGTTCCGTCCGGCATGCCGTCCGGGTACGAGGACCAGTACGGCCGCCCGTACCAGGGACGCGGCTACTGACGGCGCCCGCCGCACATACCCACTGGTAAGCCGCGGGGGGCGGCTGGGATGATGCCCCCATGGTGAACACGCGCGTTCAGGCCCTCCACGTCCATCCCGTCAAATCGGTAGCGGGGACCTCTCCCGATGAGGTGGGCGTGGAGCCCTGGGGTGTTTCCGGGGACCGGCGCTGGGCCGTGATCGACAACGAGGGCCATGTCATCACCCAACGCCAGCAGCCGCGCCTGGCGTTGGCCACCGCG
Organism: Streptomyces sp. NPDC002138; assembly: GCF_040296485.1. Taxonomy (NCBI): domain Bacteria; kingdom Bacillati; phylum Actinomycetota; class Actinomycetes; order Kitasatosporales; family Streptomycetaceae; genus Streptomyces; species Streptomyces sp. NPDC002138. The sequence continues at coordinate 56,576 of NZ_JBEOXE010000012.1, forward strand.
CGCCCGCTGGCGGGCGGCGCGATCGAGCTGTCCGCTCCCGGGCGGGCGGCGGCCGTACTGACACCGCCCGCGCCGGGGCCGCTGGAGCCGGTCGTGCTCTTCGGACAGAAGATCGACACGGTGGTCGCGGACGCGGCCGGGGGTGCCTGGTTCACCGAGTACCTCGGCCTCCCGGCCCGGCTCGTGTACCTCGACGATCCGGCCGTACGGCGCCCCGTCGACCCGGACTACGCGCTGCCCGGCGAGACGGTCAGCCTGGCCGACGCGTATCCGCTGATGGTCGCCACCGTCGCCTCGCTGGACGCGCTCAACGAGCTGATAGCGCGGGGGGACCACCCGGAGGAGGGCCCCCTGCCGATGAACCGTTTCCGGCCCAACGTGGTGGTGTCCGGGGCCGAGGCGTGGGCCGAGGACACGTGGCTGCGGATCGAGATCGGCGACGCGGTCTTCCGCGGGGTCCGCGAATGCGGGAGGTGCGTGATCACCACCACCGACCAGCGGACGGCCGAGCGCGGCAAGGAGCCGTTGAAGACCCTGGCCAGGCACCGGCGGATCGGGAAGTCGCTGGCCTTCGGGCGGATGCTGGTCCCGGTGCGGCCGGGGACGATGCGCGTCGGCGACGAGGTCCGCGTCCTGGAGTGAGGGGCCGGCCCGCCCGTGCCCGTGTCACCGCGCCGCACGGCACCAGAGCGCCCTGCGTCGGCTCCGCCCGAGCGGGGCGCGAGGGCGGCCCGAGGAGACACCACGAGGCTGGGCCGACCCGGCCGGATCCGGTCCGAGCCCATCCGACCGCATCCGGACTGACACCTTCGGGCGGCTCCCCGCGAGATCGGGAACCGAGCCGCCCCGTGGTGCCGTTGTGCCGAGTGAGGCACGTGCCGTCCGATCGTTTCGGCTGACCACCGGATCGGGTGACACGGGTCTCGCGAGTCCCGGAATGCGCGTCCGCGGGACATGGGCGAGGCTTGGACGCGCAGACAGACGGAGGCAAGGGGGTGCCCGACCGTGTGGACGGCCATGGGAGTCTGGCGTTGGCGGCGCAATCCGCTGCGCCGGCCGACGGATCTGATCGAAGCCTGGGTGGCGTTCGCCGCCCTGGTGTGTGTGCTGGTGGTGGTTCCGGCCGTCGGGTGGACGGCCGGTCTGCGCGTGGACGTGACCTTGCAGCGCGCCGTGCGCGAGCAGCGGCAGGAGCGGTATCTGATCCCGGCGGTCGTGGTCCGGGCCGCGGCTGATTCCCTCGACGGGGCGGCCACGGACCCCGCCGCGCAGCGGCAGTCGCCGCAGCGGACCCAGATCGTCGCCTCGTGGACCGCGCCCGACGGCACCAGCCATCAGGGCACGGTCCCGGCCGCGCAGGAACCACCGCGCGCGGGCGACCGGTTCCGGATATGGACGGATACCCAAGGCCGCGTCGTGGGGCGCCCGTTGGACCCGTCCACCGCCGCCGTGCACGCCGGGCTGGTGGGCCTGGCCGCCGCGATCGGCGCGGCCGCGTTCGTGGAGACGCTGCGGCGCATGGTCGTACGACGCCTCGTGCATCGGCGGTACACGAAGCTGGACAGGGCCTGGGCCGCGGCCGGGCCCGACTGGGGCCGGGCGGGCGCGGGCAGCTGAGCTGGCAACTCCCCGGGCCCGCGCGCGCTACGGTGGACCGGCCGGTGCGGGCACGGTCGCGAAGGCGGCCCGTCCGGGGCCGGTTCGGTCGCTTCGGCACGAGTACGAGGGTGGGGGCACGGCAGCACGATGGCACAGGGCACGGTCCAGGTGACGCACGGCGGGCCTTCGCGATGGCGGCGCCGCTCCGGTGAGTATCCGACGCTGACCGCCGCGCTGGCCGCCGCGGGCGACGGGGACGTCCTGTCCATCGCCCCCGGCACCTACCGCGAGAACCTGGTGCTGCACCACGCCGTCACCCTGCGCGGGCCCGAGGGCGGCCTGGGATCGGTGCGCATCGCCCCGCCCGACGGGGTGGCGCTGACCGTCCGGGCCTCGGCGATCGTCCAGGACCTGCACCTGGAGGGGCAGGACCGGGCCGCGCCCGCGCTGCTCGTCGAGGACGGCGCCCCCGAGCTGACCGACCTGCGGGTCAGCACCCGGTCCGCGGCGGGCATCGAGGTCCGCGGCGGGGCCCGGCCGGTGGTGCGCCGGGTCACCGTCGAGAATCCGACGGGCGTCGGCATCTCCGTGATCGACGGCGGGGGCGGGGTGTTCGAGGAGTGCGAGGTGGTGGCCGCGGGACAGACCGGCGTGTCGGTGCGCGGTGGCGGCCATCCCCGCCTGGAGCGCTGCCGGATCCACCACAGCACGGGCGCGGGCATCGGCGTCACCGGCGAGGGCTCGGGCCTGGACGCGCTGGGCTGCGAGGTCTACGAGATCAAGGGCGCCGGGGTGCAGATCGCGGCGCGGGCCACGGCCCGGCTCACCGACTGCTCGGTGCACCGCACTTCGGCGGACGGGGTCACCCTCGACACGGACGCGGTGCTGACGCTGGCGGGCTGCGACATCCACGACATTCCCGAGAACGCGGTGGACCTGCGCTCCCGTTCGGTGCTGACGCTCAGCCGCACCACCGTGCGCCGGTTCGGGCGCAACGGCCTGTCGGTGTGGGATCCGGGCACCCGGGTCGACGCCGACTCCTGCGAGATCCATGACAGTACGGGCGACTATCCGGCGGTGTGGATCAGCGACGGGGCGAGCGCCTCGCTCGACTCCTGCCGGGTGCACGACGTGCCGGACGCGCTCTTCGTGCTGGACCGGGGCTCGCGCGCCGATGTGGTGGACAGCGATCTGTCGCAGGTGCGCAACACCGCCGTGTCGGTCAGCGACGGCGCCACCGTGCAGCTCGACGACTGCCGGATCCGGGAGGCCGCCACCGGGGCCTGGTTCCGCGACCACGGGAGCGGCGGCACCCTGGCCAACTGCACCATCGACGCGGTGCAGACGGGCGTGATCGTCACCAAGGGCGCCGACCCGGCGCTGGAGCGGTGCACCGTCAGCTCGGCCGCCGAGGCCGGGTTCTACGTGTCGGCGGGCGGCCGGGGCACCTTCCACGCCTGCCGGGTGAGCGGCAGCTCGGGCTTCGGTTTCCACGTCATCGACGGCTGCCGGACCTCACTGACCCGCTGTCACACCGAGCGGTGCGCGCGCGGGGGGTACGAGTTCGCCGAGGACGGCCCGCTCTCCGAGGACTGCACGAGCGACGAGGCCGGGGTGCGCGCCGGAGTGCTCGGCACGGCGTCCTCGGCGGGAGCGGGCGCCACCCCGGGCGCGGGGGCCGGTTCCGGCCCGGGCGCGCGGGGCGGCGTACCGGCGACGGCTCCGGCCGGGGCGGGGGCCGTCGGCATCCTCCCGGCCCACCCGGAGGCGGCGGTTCCGGGCCAGCGGGCCGGGGACGGTGACGGGCGGCCCGACGCGGCCGCCCGCGGCTCCGGCGAGGTGCTCGGGCAGTTGGACGCCCTCGTGGGCCTGGACAGCGTCAAGCGCGAGGTCCGCGCCCTGACCGACATGATCGAGGTGGGCCGCCGACGGCAGCGAGCGGGCCTCAAGGCCGCCTCCGTGCGCCGCCACCTGGTCTTCACCGGCTCCCCCGGTACCGGCAAGACCACCGTCGCCCGGCTGTACGGGGAGATCCTGGCCTCGCTCGGAGTGCTCGAGCGGGGGCACCTGGTCGAGGTGTCCCGGGTGGACCTGGTCGGCGAGCACATCGGGTCCACGGCGATCCGCACCCAGGAGGCCTTCGACCGGGCCAGGGGCGGCGTGCTCTTCATCGACGAGGCGTATGCGCTGGCCCCGGAGGACTCGGGCCGGGACTTCGGGCGCGAGGCGATCGACACCCTGGTCAAGCTGATGGAGGACCACCGGGAGGCGGTGGTGGTCATCGTCGCCGGGTACACGGCGGAGATGGACCGCTTCCTGACCGTCAACCCGGGTGTGGCCTCGCGGTTCTCCCGGACCATCACCTTCGGGGACTACGGGCCGCAAGAGCTGCTGCGGATCGTGGAACAGCAGGCCGAGGAGCACGAGTACCGGCTGGGCGAGGGCACGGCCGAGGCGTTGCTGGCGTACTTCACGGAGCTGCCGAAGGGCCCGGCCTTCGGCAACGGCCGCACCGCCCGCCAGACTTTCGAGTCCATGGTCGAGCGGCACGCGGGCCGGGTGGCCCAGCTCTCCGATCCGACCACGGACGACCTCACCCTGCTGTTCGCGGCGGATCTGCCACTGCTGTCGGCTCCTTGCTGAGCCGCGGGCCGCGCTCCGGGCCGTCCTGCGGCCCGTCCTGCGGCCCGTCCGGGCCGCCCGGGCCGGGGGCGAGGGCGAGCCGGGCCAGCAGGGCGGCGCGTTCGGCGGCGAAGGCCGGGTCGGCCTGGTAGTCGGAGTGGCCGAGGATCGGTGCCGGCAGCGGATGCAGCGCGGTACGTCCGTACGCGACCGGGTCGGCCAGCGGCCCCCGGTCCACGGCACGGTCCACGTCCCGCTCCCCGCCGGCCAGGACCGGACCGCCGATCGGGTCGGTGGCGCGCCAGAGGTTGCGCCAGCACTCCACCTCGCGGTGCAGCGCGGTGAGCGGACCGGGCCCGAAGTAGGCCGGGAACCAGCGCCCGTAGAGCCGGGCCAGCGGTGAGCCGTAGGTCAGCAGCGCGACGCGGCGGCGGACGGCCGGCGGCAGCTGCCAGACGGCGGCGGCCGCGAGCACGCTGCCCTGGGAGTGCCCGGAGATGACCAGGCGGCCGCCGGTCCGCTCGGTCCAGGTGGTCATGCGCCAGGTCAGGTCGGGGACGGCGCGCTCGGCGTAGCAGGGCGGGGCGAAGGGGTGCGCGGCGCGGGGCCAGAAGGTGCCCACGTCCCAGAGGATGCCGATGGTCCGGCGGGCGGAGGCGTCCTTGTAGGCGCGCCGGCCCAGGGTGACGAAGAGGACGAAGCCGAAGCCGACCAGCCAGGACCCGGCGTCCTGCGCTCCTTGGGCGGCACTCTCCAGGACGGGTGCGGCGTGCCGGGCGGCCTCGCCCGGGCTCCGGCCGCTGAGCCAGGCACCCGCCACGGCACCCGCGCCGAGGAACAGCGTGACGGTGGAGACCGCGCCGATGAACCAGGGCGCCGAGTCGGTGAGCGCCGCGGCGGCCCGGGCGCCCGCGATCCGGCGGCTGCGCGCCCGGTCGGGCGAAGCCCCCGGGTATTCGGCGGCGACGGACCCCGCCATCACACGCCGGGCCCGGGCGCCGCGCACCCCGAACCAGCAGGCGGCGAGGAGGAGCACGAGGAGTAGCGGGGGCAGTACGGCGGCCTGCCAGGAGAGCAGTACGGGCGGTCCGACCGGCTGGGCGGTACCCGCGGAGGCGCTCCCCCCGGGGCCCGGTCCGCCGGGGTCCCCCAGCCAGTCGCCCACCCGTTGCGCGACCCCGCCGGACATCACCCCGCCGAGCGCGCACCCGAGCATCGCCACGGCGGGACCGCCGAGCCCGCGCAACGCGCCCCCGGTGCCCCGGCGGTGCAGGTGCGCGGCGACGGCCGCCAGGGCCAGGACGCAGCCGCCCTGGGCCAGCATGAGCGCCCCGAAGACGAAGTCCCCCGGGAGGCGCCCGGTGGAGGTCCAGCCGGGGCGGGACCAGCAGGCGTAGCAGAGCACGGCGGCCAGCAGGGCCAGGGCGCAGCCCGGCAGCAGGGTGACCACGGCGCGGTCGAGGCGGTGGTCGGCCCGGGACTCGGTGCGCCCGCGCCGGCAGACCACCCCGACCACGACGACGCCCCCGGTCACGAGCAGGGCCTGCGCGATCCGGCCGGGCGCGGTCGGCAGGGCGGCTCCGGCCGCGTGGGCGTCGTAGCGCAGGGTCGGGACGGCGACGGCCGCCGCGACGGTGAGCAGCCCGGCGGCGGTGTGCGCGGCGCGCAGCCGGGCCACGAGCCGCCGCCCGTACCAGAATCCGGGGCGGCCGAGCGCGGGGGCGCCGCCCTCCACCCCGTCCTCGGCCTCGTCCGGCTCGGCCGCCGCGGGAGGCGGCGGCTGGGATTCGTACGCGCTCCACGTGCGGTTCGAGAGGTACCAGAGCAGCCAGGTCAGCCCGGCCGGGACCAGCGCGCCCAGGGCCAGGCGCCGCCCCGGCTGGGACCACCAGCCGCCGCGCCCGGGCGAGAGGACCGCGAGCCAGGAGCTGGACGCGGCGCAGGGCTCCGAGCCCGCGCACTGCCAGGCGAACAGGTCGAGGGAGACCTCGCAGGCGGCGGCGATCAGCAGCACGGTGAGGCTCAGCGCGATGAGCCGGACGAGGACCCCGTACGCGCGCACCGCGCGGGCGGCCGCGGCGGGCGCGGGCGGCCGGGCCCAGTGAGCGAGGTTGGCGACCATGAACGGCAGGAGCAGCAGCCACAGCGCGCGGGCGCCGTTCCCGGAGGTCAGCCGGGACCAGCAGTAGACCTCGGGCACCGGACGGCCGGGGCCGCGCTCGGGGTGGGCCTCGGCGTCCGCGTCGTCGGCCCGCCGGAAGACGGCGGCGGTGGAGTCCCCGGTGACGCGGACGGTGCGCGGATCGCCGAGCAGTTCCTCGGGCGGGGCACCCGCCACCCCGTGCACCAGCAGTTCGAGCGCGAGCGGCGCGGCGGCCGAGGGGGCCGGCTCGGCGGCGGGGCGGGGACGGGGCGTGGGGATGTCCGGCACGGTGGCCTCCACTCTCGGGGCGGCGGCGGCCCCGGCTCCAGCATCCCGCGCGGGGGCGGCGCTGCCCAGTACCCGCAGGACTGACGCAGACATCTGACGGCGGGACAGATATGGTGCTGCGCACGCGTGTTCCCCTTCATCACCCTGGGAGTTCCGTCATGGCTCGCCGACTGCGCCCCGTGGGGCTGGACTTCATCGAAACCGCCCCGGTACGCCTGGTGTACACGGCCGAAGCGAGCGCCTCGCCGGAGTCGGTGTACCGGGCACTGGCGGAGGAAGTGACGGGCTGGCCGTCCTGGTTCAGGGCGGTCTCCCTCGCCCGGCCGACGCTCGGCGGCGCGGGACGGGAGATCAAACTGGTGGGCGGGGTGCGCTTCCAGGAGACGATCATGGCGGCGGACGCGGAGCGCCGCTACGCCTACCGCGTGGACCAGACCAACGCGCCCGGCGTGCGGGCCCTGTTGGAGGAGTGGCTGCTGAGCCCGTCCGGCTCCGGTACGCGGGTCCAGTGGACCTTCGCGGCGGACGGCTCCACCCCGTTCCGGCTGGGCCTGACCGCCGCGCGGCCCGGGCTGGGGCACTCGTTCCGCACGGCGGTACGGACCCTGGACGCCCGACTGGCGGCGGCCGAACGGTCCGCGGGGCAGTAGAACGGCGGGACCGCGGGACCGCGGGTGGTGAACGGTCTCGAACGCGCCCCGGAGGAACGCGGCGACCGACACGAGGCCGCACCTCGGGGTCGCGGCACGGTCAGGCAGCGGGTTCGTGCCAGCCGCCCGTGGCCAGCAGGGTCTCGATCGTCCCGGCGTAGGGGGCGAGGTCCAGACCCTGCGCGGCCACCCACTCGTCCGAGTAGTACTTGTCGAGGTAGCGGTCGCCCGGGTCGCACAGCAGGGTGACGACACTGCCCGTGCGGCCCTCCGCCACCATCTCGGCGACGATCCTCAGCGCGCTCCAGAGGCCGGTGCCGGTCGATCCGCCCGCCTTGCGGCCGATGGCCCGTTCCAGCGCGCGGCAGGCCGCGACGCTCGCGGCGTCGGGCACCTTCATCATCCGGTCGATCGCGCCGGGCACGAAGCTCGGCTCCATGCGCGGGCGGCCGATGCCCTCGATGCGCGAGCCGCAGTCGCTGGACGCGTCCGGGTCGTGGCGCGTCCAGCCGTCGAAGAAGCAGGAGTTCTCGGGGTCCGGCACGCAGATGCGGGTGTCGTGCTGCATGTAGTGCACGTAGCGCGCGATGGTCGCCGAGGTGCCGCCGGTGCCCGCGGTGGCGACGATCCAGGCCGGCTCGGGGTACCGCTCCAGGCGCAGCTGCTGGTAAATCGATTCTGCGATGTTGTTGTTGCCCCGCCAGTCGGTGGCGCGCTCGGCGTAGGTGAACTGGTCCATGTAGTGACCGCCGGTCTGCGCCGCCAGGGCCGCGGACTCCTCGTACATCTTCATCGAGTCGTCCACGAAGTGGCACGCGCCGCCGTGGAATTCGATCAGCCGGCACTTCTCCGGGCTGGTCGTGCGCGGCATCACGGCGATGAACGGGACCCCGATCAGCTTCGCGAAGTACGCCTCGGAGACGGCGGTGGAGCCGGAGGAGGCCTCGATCACCGGGCGGCCGGGCCGGATCCAGCCGTTGCACAGGGCGTACAGGAACAGCGACCGGGCGAGGCGGTGCTTGAGCGAGCCGGTCGGGTGGGTGGACTCGTCCTTGAGGTAGAGGTCGATGCCCCACTCCTCCGGGAGCGGAAAGCGCAGCAGGTGCGTGTCGGCGGAGCGATTGGCGTCCGCCTGGACCTTGCGGACGGCTTCTTTCAGCCAGGCCCGGTAGTCGGCGTCGCTGCGGTCGACGTCGACGGTCGTGGCCGTCGTACCGGTGGTGCTCATGCGCCTTGCTCCTCTGTGGGTGCTGCTGTTTTTCCTCCCCCCGCTTCGCAATGTACCCCCCTCACCTGCACAAACAGTCACTTTGGGGTTCCATGCGAATGCCTTTTGGTTGCCTTCGGTTGCATGGCGGCGCACGGTGGGTGACTCTGGTGGGGCGTCACAGAGGGTGCAGCACCCGTAACACTATTGTCGGGGAGTCGCAGCCGTGATCAGTCATCCACGCAGGCACTGCGTCGTCGCACTGCAGGCCATGCCACCGCGCATCGGGCAGGTCCGCCGAATCGTTTCTGCACAACTGCGCCACTGGCAGCTCGACCCGCTCATAGACCGGGCTGCGCTCGGCGTGACGGAGCTGCTCAGCAACGTCCACCGCCACGCGCAGCCGGACAAGGCGTGCCGGGTCGAGATCGAGCTGCGGCTCGGCCGGCTCACGGTCTCCGTCCACGACAGCGACCCCACGCTGCCCGTGGAGCGGGACGCGGACCCGCTGGAGACCTGCGGGCGCGGGCTCGCGCTGATAGCGGCGGTCAGCGAGTCCTGGGGCGCCCGGCCGCAGCCGGACAACCGCGGCAAGGTGGTCTGGTTCTCGCTCCGCGCGGCGCCGGCGCCCGCCGCGCCCGAGCGTCCGGTGCGGATCCGTCCCGTACCGCTACGACGGCCCACGGCGCCGTCGGCCACCCTCGCGGCCGGCGTCACCGCACCGTTCGCGGAGCCGCCCCCGCAGCCGCTCGCGGCGCCTCCCGCGGAGCCGGTCACGCATCCGGTGGCGGTACCGGTGGCTGTCTCGGCGGCTGTTTCAGCGGCTGGCGCAGCGGCTGCTTCAGCGGCTGGCGCAGCGGCTGCTTCAGCGGCTGGCGCAGCGGCTGCTTCAGCGGCTGGCGCAGCGGCTGCTTCAGCGGCTGGCGCAGCGGCTGT
>NZ_JBEOXE010000012.1:66119-158596 GCF_040296485.1 Streptomyces sp. NPDC002138
TTCAGCGGCTGGCGCAGCGGCTGCTTCAGCGGCTGGCGCAGCGGCTGCTTCAGCGGCTGGCGCAGCGGCTGCTTCAGCGGCTGGCGCAGCGGCTGTTTCGGCGGCCGCCCCGGTGGCGGCGAGCCCGGCAGCATCCTCCGCGGGCCCGATGGCGAGCCCGGCAGCGGCCCCCTCGGCCCCGGCCGCGGGCCCCGTGGCGGCCCCGGGCGTGGAGTCCGGGCGCCTGGGCTCCCTCGGCCGCGTACCGGGATGACGGCGCCCGGCGGCCCGGCCGGGCGCGGTCGGCCACTGTCAGCCCCGCCGGCGTATGAGGCGCCGCCTGAGGCGACCCGGCACCGGCAGCCCAGTCCACCCGGTGCGGATCACGGGGCCTCCGGCGGGCCCTCGGACGCCGGGCGGGCCGGGATGGTCCGCCGCCGCCGGATCAGGCCGCCGCCCCCAGGGCGCCCAGCGGGTCGTCCAGGACGGGCTGCCAGGCCAGCTCGGCCGCGCCGACGAGGCTGTTGTGGTCCAGGGTGCACGGCAGGATCGGTACGCCACCGCTGCGCCCCCACAGGCTGCGGTCCGCGACCACCGCGCGCAGCCGGTCCGGGTCCGCCTGCAGCAGCTCGCGGTGCAGACCGCCCAGGATGATCCGGTCCGGGTTCAGGATGTTCACCAGTCCCGCAAGCCCCAGCCCGAGCCGGTCGATGAGTTCCTCGGCGGCCGCCCGTACCGAGGGGTCGGCGTACTCCCCGCGCAGCAGGTCACGGGCCTGCTGGAGCAGCGAGACCTCGGGGCCCGGGGTGCGGCCCGCCGCCGTCAGGAAGGCCAGCGGGTCCGCCTCCACGTCCAGGCAGCCGCGGCTGCCGCAGTGGCAGGCCCGCCCCTCCGGGTTCACCGTGAGGTGGCCCACCTCCAGGGCCAGGCCCGAACTCCCGCTGTGCAGACGGCCGTCGAGGACGAGAGCCCCGCCGACGCCCCGGTGACCGGTGGCGACGCAGAGCAGGTGCTGGGCGCTGCGCCCGGCGCCGTGGCGGTGCTCGGCGAGCGCGGCGAGGTTGATGTCGTTGCCGGTCAGGGCCGGGCCCTCGATCCCGGCCGCCCGGACGCACCGCGCGAAGATGGACCGTACCGGCGAACCGGCAGGCCAGGCCAGGTGCAGCGGGTTCAGCGCCGTGCCGTCCGGTTCCGCGACCGCCGACGGTACGGCGAGGCCCGCGCCCACGCACCGGCGGCCGCTCCGGGCGAGCAGCGCGGCGCCCGCCTCGACGACCGCGCCGAGCACCTGCGCCGGGTCGGCGGACACCTCCACCTTGCCGGGGGCCGTGGCCACGATGCGGCCGCCGAGGCCGACGAGCGCGGCCCGGAAACCGTCCGGGTGGACCTGGGCGGCCAGCACGACCGGCCCGTTCTCGTCCACCGACAGCCGGTGCGAGGGGCGGCCCTGGGCGCCGCCCGCGCCGCCGGGGCGGGAATCGACGCGGATCAGGCCGAGCGCCTCCAGCTCGGCGGCGACGGCTCCGGCGGTGGCGCGGGTCACGCCCAGCTCGGCCGTGAGGACCGCGCGGGTCGGCGCCCGGCCCGTGTGCACCAGCTCCAGCGCCGGACCGAGCGCGCCGCGGCCCCGCTCCAGCTTGGTCCGCGAGGACGCCGTGGCCGCGTCCGTGGTGCCGTCGGTGGTCCCGTGTGCGGTCACCTCAGCGATCACATCACCGGCCACGCCCGTGGTCACGTCCGTGGTCACATCCCCCACCCGCCGCGGGGCCGTGTTGCCGTTCATGACAGCGATCCTCGCATGATCGGCAGGCCCCGGGCGCCGCCGTTCAGCCGAGGCCGCCGACGCGCAGGGTGATGTTCAGCCGCCCGGTCAGGCCCAGGGCGGGCGGAGCCGTCCCCGGCAGGACTTTGGGCACCGAATGAAAGGCCCTTCGGGCCGGACCGCCGAAGACGAAGAGGTCGCCGCTGCGCAGTTCCACGTCCCGGTACGGGCGCCCGCGCGTCGCGGTGTTGCCGAAGCGGAAGACGCAGCTGTCGCCGAGGCTGAGCGACACCACCGGCGCCGGGGAGCGTTCCTCGGCGTCGCGGTGCATGCCCATGCGGGCGTCGCCGTCGTAGAAATTGATCAGCGCGATGTCGTACGCCGCCGGGCCGCCCGGCGGCGCGGGCTCCACGGCGGCCGCCGCCACGGCCTCCCGGCCCAGCTCCGCGAGCCACGCGGGCATCGGCTTCACCGGCGTCCCGTCGCCGTCCACGGCGGTGCGGGCGTAGCCGTAGGGGTACCAGTGCAGCCCCAGGCAGACCTGGCGCGCGGTCATCACACCGCCGCCGGGCGTACGGACCGTGCGCAGCCCGGCGGGCGGGCGCGCCCAGTCCCGGCAGGCCGCCAGCAGCGCGAGCTGGCGGTCGGGGCCGAGCCAGTCGGGCACGTGCACCGCGCCGGGAGCGATCTCGGTCCGCTCGCGCGGGAAGAGCTCCCCGGGGAGGCCGGGGCCGGGCTCGGGGTCGGGGTCGGGAGAGAGGGGCCACTCCATGCCCCCATTGTCCGCCCCCGCTGGCAGACTCGCCCCATGGAGATCATCGAACATGTGAAGACACTCGCCCGCGAAGGCCAGTTGATGGCCGACGCGGCCGAACAGGCGGGCCCGGAGGCCCTGGTGCCCTCCTGTCCCGAGTGGCGGGTCGCCGACCTGCTGCGGCACACCGGGTCGGTCCACCGGTGGGCGGCGGGGATGGTCGCGGGCGGCCTGACCGAACCCGCCCCGATCCCCGAGGTGCCGGAGCTGACCGGCGCCCCGCTCGTGGCCTGGTTCCGCGAGGGGCACGCGGCGCTGGTGCGGACGCTGACCGACGCGCCCGCCGATGTGCGGTGCTGGACCTTCCTGCCGACGGACCCGCCGTCCCCGCTGGCCTTCTGGGCGCGCCGCCAGGCGCACGAGACCGCGGTGCACCGGATGGACGCGCAGGGCGCGCTCGGCGCCGCGCTCTCGCCCGTGGAGGCGGCGTTCGCGTCCGACGGGGTGGACGAGGTGCTCATAGGCTTCCACGGCCGGCCGCGCAGCCGGGTGCGCACCCCGGAGCCGCGGGTGCTGCGGCTGCGGGCCACCGACACGGGCGAGGCCTGGACCGTACACCTGTCGGCCGAGCCCGCCCGCACGGTGCGGGGCGATGCTGGTCCGGCGGACTGTGAGGTGACGGGCGAGGCCGCGTGGCTGTACACGGCGCTGTGGAACCGCGCCGCGCTGGACGGTCCCGGGGTGAGCGGTGACGCGTCGCTGGCCCGGCTGTGGCGGGAGACCGCGGGCGTCTGAGCCGGGGCAGGGGCGGGCGCGGCGGGCGCGGCGGGTGTCAGCCGAGGGTGGCCGCGTAGCTGGTCTGGGGGCGGAAGGCCCAGCTCGGGGCGGCGTTCCAGGGGTTGGGCATGGCCGTGCTCGTGGCGTACGCGTAGCCCGCGCCGCGCGTGAAGGCCGTCCGGAGGGTGTCGCGCATGGCGTCGGAGGTCGGGACGTCGTGGACCAGGTGCCAGAAGGCGGTTCCGCTCGGGTCGAGTTCGGTGCCCGCCCGGTAGCCCGTCCGCTCGTTGAAGACGTTGCCGCCGAGCCAGCCCGCGCCGGTGTAGGCGGCGTAGGTGTCCTCGAAGGTGACGAAGATGTCGGCCGTGCGGTGGCCCGGTTCGAGGTAGCAGTCGGCGATGGCCGTCCCCGGATTGTCGGCCACCAGGTCGGGGGCGGCCGGGTCGACGGCCTGCATCGCGTCCTGGACGTAGCGGTGGTATTCGGCGTACAGGTCGCGTGTCGCGTTGGCGGGGCCGCAGTCGCGGCTGACGACGTCGAAGAAGATGCCGTCGACGTGCAGACGGCCGTCCGCCGTCTTGAGGTAGTGGTCCACGGAGGCCTTGACCTCGGCCGGGGGCCGCCCGCCGTGGTCGGTGTGGACGTAGCCGAGCACCTTGGTCCGCTCGCCGTTGGCGGTGGTGCCGCCGCGTAAGACGTCGGCCCGGGCCTGCCAGGGCGCATCGAAGGGGTCGTCGCCGTTGCCGGGGTTCAGGACGACGACGGAGGCGGCCGGGCCGGTGGCGGTCAGCTCGTCCAGCATCGGGTCGTCCGCCCAGACGTACGCCGGGACCGCGATGTCCAGGCCCCGCGCCCCGGGTATCCGGGCCCGGACCGGCTCGCTGGGCCGGGGAGCGGGCGCGAGCCGGTCCTTCGGCGGGGCCGGCTGGGCCGCGGCTCCGGAACCCGGCGCGGACGAACGGATCGCCGCCGCGGGCGAGGCGAGGACGGCGGTGACCAGGACGGCGTAGAGAGCCCTCGCTGCGCGAGTCGTGGCCATGATGATTCTTCCTCCGGCAGGCGTCTGGACGACTGGGCGTCTCGGCGACTGAGCGACTGAGCGACTGGGCGCCGACGCGAGGAAGACTAGACGGGCCGTGGTCCGGGGGTGGCAGAACCGGTTCTCTTGGTGTGAGGAACAGAAAAGCGACCTGTCACCTTGTCATGTGATCCTCCGCCACACGACAAGCCACGGCCCCGCCCCGCTCCCGCCTCGCTCCCCCGGCTACACCCCCTGGGCCTTCTCCTCCCGCTCCTGCCTGCGGTCCAGCGCGTGCAGCGCCTTGCGGGCCAGTGGGTACGTACGCACCAGGTCGGCCAGGTTCGTCGCGCCGCGGGTGATCCGGGCGAAGGCCCGCCAGGCCGGTCCGAAGCCGATGAGCGCGGCGTGCAGGATCCCCGGCCGGGCCACGAACACGCCCAGCATCCGCTTGCCCACGCCCATCTCCACGCCGAGCCCGGCCTTGACGGCGAAGGCGTAGTTGAGCGCCTGTCGGCGCGCGTCCACCGCGTCCGGCGCCTCGGAGATCTTCACGGCCCACTCGCCCGCGAGCCGGCCGGAGCGCAGGGCGAAGGAGATGCCCTCGCGCGTCCACGGCTCCAGCAGCCCGGCCGCGTCGCCCGCGACCAGGACCCGGCCGCGCGAGAGGGGCGAATGCGGTGAGCGGCAGCGGGTCAGGTGACCGGAGGAGACGGAGGGCTCGAAACCGGCCAGCCCCAGCCGGGCGATGAAGTCCTCGAGGTAGCGCTTGGTCGCCGCGCCCTCCCCCTTCGCCGAGATCACGCCGACGGTGAGGGTGTCGCCCTTGGGGAAGACCCAGCCGTAACTGCCGGGCAGGGGGCCCCAGTCGATCAGTACGCGGCCCTTCCAGTCCTCGGCCACGGTCGGCGGGACCGGGATCTCCGCTTCCAGGCCCAGGTCCACCTGGTCCATCTCGACCCCGACATGGGCGCCGATCCGGCTCGCGCTGCCGTCCGCGCCGATCACGGCACGGCCCAGGACGGTCTCCCCGTCCTGCAGCACCACGGCGACGGTACGCCGGTCCGGCACCGCCGGGCCGTGCTGCTCGACGCGCGCAACGGCCGTTCCGGTGCGCACCGTCGCGCCCGCCTTCTCGGCCTCGGCGACCAGCCCGGCGTCGAACTCGGCGCGGTTGACGAGCCCGAACAGCATGGTCCTGGACCGGCGGGTACGGGCCAGCTTGCCGTTCAGCGAGAAGGTGACCGCGTGGATGCGGTCCTCGAGGGGCAGGACGAAGCCCGGCGGCAGGGCGTCCCGCGATGGCCCGATGATCCCGCCTCCGCAGGTCTTGTAGCGCGGCAGCTCGGCCTTCTCCAGCAGCAGCACGCGGCGGCCGGCGGCGGCCGCGGCGTGCGCGGCCGAGGCCCCGGCCGGGCCCGCGCCGACCACGATCACGTCCCAGATCTCGTCCGGCCCCTGCGCGGAGTCCGCCCCCTGCGCGGCCATCGCGCCCTGAGCCTCCGGCCGCTGCGCCTCCGGCCCCTGCGCGTCCTGCCCCGCGTCGGCCGCCTTGCCCGCGTCGGCCGCCCTGCCTGCGTCGCTTGCGTCGGCCGCGTTGCCCGCTTCGCCCGCGCTGCCCGCGTCGTGTACGTCGTCGCTGCTCACGATGTGCTGCTGCTCCTGATCACGCGTTGGTCCCGATGGTCCCGACGTCCCGGGGTCCCCATGCCGGGGAAATCCTACGGCGCGAGTCCGGCTCACCCCGCTGTGGGAGGATCGGACCGTCATACGCCGTAACCCGGCGTACGCACCCGCACCTGTATCCACACCCGTACCACCACCCCGTACCCCACTCGTATGCGCAAGAACGTCGCACCCAAAAGGAGCGTGCCCATGTCGACCGATCCGATCGTCGAGACCGTCGCCTCGCTGATGCCCCGCGCCAAGCAGGAGCTGGCCGAGCTGGTGGCCTTCCAGTCGGTCGCGGACTGGGCCCAGTTCCCCAAGAGCGAGAGCGAGGGCGCCGCGAACTGGGTGGCCGACGCGCTGCGCGCCGAGGGTTTCCAGGACGTGGCACTGCTCGACACCCCGGACGGCACGCAGTCGGTGTACGGCTTCCTGCCCGGTCCGGCGGACGCGCCGACCGTTCTGCTCTACGCGCACTACGACGTCCAGCCGCCGCTCGACGACGCCGCCTGGATCTCCCCCGCCTTCGAGCTGACCGAGCGCGACGGCCGCTGGTACGGGCGCGGCGCGGCCGACTGCAAGGGCGGGTTCATCATGCACCTGCTGGCGCTGCGCGCGCTCAAGGCCAACGGCGGGGTGCCGGTCGGCGTCAAGGTGATCGTCGAGGGTTCCGAGGAGCAGGGCACCGGTGGCCTCCAGCGGTACGCCGAGGCGCACCCGGAGCTGCTCACCGCCGATGCCATCGTCATCGGTGACGCGGGCAACTTCCGGCTCGGGCTGCCGACGGTCACCGCGACCCTGCGCGGGATGACCCTGCTCAAGGTCAAGATCGACACCCTCGGCGGGAACCTGCACTCCGGCATGTTCGGCGGCGCCGCCCCGGACGCGCTGGCCGCGCTGATCCGGGTGCTGGACTCGCTGCGCGCGGCCGACGGCTCGACCACCGTGGACGGGCTCGCCGCCGACGCCGTGTGGGAAGGCCTGCAGTACCCCGAGGCGGACTTCCGCGCCGACGCGCGGGTGCTCGACGGAGTCGAGCTGATCGGCGACGGCACGGTGGCGGACCGACTGTGGGCCCGTCCCGCCGTGACCGTCCTCGGCATCGACTGCCCGCCGGTGGTGGGCGCCACCCCGTCGGTGCACGCCGGAGCGGGCGCGCTGATCAGCCTGCGGGTGCCGCCGGGCGTGGACGTCGCCGAGGCGATCAAGCTGCTGGAGGCGCACCTGGTGGCACACACGCCGTGGAAGGCGCGCCTCGAACTCGAAGTCGTCGGCCAGGGCCAGCCGTTCCAGGCGAACACGGACAGCCCGGCGTACGCGTCGATGCGCGAGGCCATGCAGGTGGCGTACCCCGGCCAGGAGATGCAGATCAGCGGCATGGGCGGATCGATTCCGCTGTGCAACACGCTGACCTCGCTCTACCCGGAGGCCGAGATGCTGCTGATCGGGCTCAGTGAGCCGGAGGCGCAGATCCACGCGGTCAACGAGAGCGTGTCCCCGGAGGAGCTGGAGCGCCTCTCGGTCACCGAGGCGCTGTTCCTGGTGAACTACGCGCGCTCGAAGCAGGGCTGAGCTCCTCCCTCCGCGCGGCCGGATGTCCGCCCGGGGCGCATTGCGCTCCGGGCGGAGTCCGCCGCGGGTGAAGTCGCCCGTGGCGGGGGCGCGGTGGAGCGTAGGTTCGCTCCATGGATCTCGTGGACGTCATCCCGCACCGGCTGTACATGCTCCGCTTCCCGATCGGCCAGGCGTACCTGTGGCGCGACGGCGAGGCGCTGACCTTGATCGACTCCGGCCCGGTGGGCGCCGCGGGCGGGATCGAGGCGGCGATCCGGTCCCTGGGGCTGCGCCCCGAGCGGCTGGAGCGGATCGTGCTGACGCACTGCCACCGCGACCACGTCGGGGCCGCGGGCGAACTGGCCGCCCGCTGGGGCGCTTCGGTGGTGGCGCACCGCCTCGACGCCCCGGTGATCCGCGGCGAGCTGCCGGTCCCGGAGCCGGTCCTCCTGGACTGGGAGGTCCCGCTGTACGAGCACGGGCTGACCCTCCCCGAGGCGCCGCCGACCCGGGTGGACCGCGAGGTCGAGGACGGCGACGCGCTGGGCTTCGGGGACGGGGCGTACGTCGTGCACGCGCCCGGGCACACGGACGGCAGCATCGGCGTCCATCTCCCGGACCACGGGGTGCTGTTCACGGGTGACGCGGTGGCGGCGGTGGGAGAGGTGATGCTCGGGGTGTTCAACGTCGACCGGGACCGGGCCGTGGCGTCGTTCCGGCGGCTGGCCTCCCTCGCCCCGTCGGTGGCCTGCTGCGGGCACGGCGGTCCGGTCACCGAGGACACCGCGGCCGCCCTGAAGGCGGCCGCGGAGTCGGCCGGCTGAGCCGGCGGGGAACCGCAGGGTCCCCCGGGGCTCAGGGGCCGCAGGGGCTCAGGGGCCACAAGGGGCTCAGGGGCCGCAGGGACCGCTCGCCGCGCCGACCGGAACACCGGCCTCCAGGTTGAGCACGGTCGCCCGTTCCCGTGCGCGCAGGGCCCAGCGCAGCCGTTCGAAACGGTTCTGCGGGAGCAGCCCCGCGGCCTCCGCCTCGGTGACGAACCGCCAGGCCCGCAGCTCGGGCCCCGGCAGCCGGACCCCGGCGGCCGCCTCCGGGGAGAGCCGGCCCCCGTCGAAGATCAGCCGCAGCCCGCCGTACGCCGGGGCGCAGGGCGGTTCCCAGTCGATGACCAGCAGTCCGGGCGGACCGGCGAGTACGACGCCCAGCTCCTCGGCGACCTCCCGCACCCCCGCGCGGGCGGGCGCCTCCCCCGCCTCGACCACCCCGCCCGGGAACTCCCAGCCGGGCTTGTACGTCGGATCCACCAGGAGCACCCGGTCCGCCTCGTCGAACAGCAGGACCCCGGCGGCGACGGTCTCGGCGGTGGGTTCGGGGGTCTGCACGATGTCGCAGAGCGCCACGCTGCCGGAGCGGAGCGCCTCGGCGATGCGCCGCGCCGTTTCGCGGGGGGTCAGCGCGCCGTTGTCGATGACGTGCGCGTCGGCGGTGAGCCAGCGGAGGGCCTGCCGGTAGGGCGCGAGGTGCGCGTACGACCAGTCCCGGGCCTCGTCGCGGGCGGCGATCCGTTGCCGAAGGATCGTTTCCTCGGGGGCCAACAGCACGTGCCTGACCGGGATCCGGCGCGCGGCGAGGGCGCCGAAGATCTCGTCGCGGTACTCCTGGCGCAGCAGGGTCATGGGCACCACGAGCACCCCGCCCACCTCGGCCAGCAGCGCGGCGGCCGTGTCCACGACCAACCGCCGCCAGCTCGGGAGGTCCTGGTAGTCGGACACCTCGTCGAGCCGCTTGCGCGGCAGCAGCAGCCGGAGGGCGTCACCGACGGTCTCGGGGTCGAACAGGGTGGCGTCCGGCAGGAGCCCGGTCAGTTCACGCGCCGTGCTGGTCTTCCCGGCCCCGAAAGTGCCGTTGATCCAGACAATCACGATTACCCCTCTTCCCAAGACTCCCTCGGCTCGTCCGAACCCCCAGTGGCTTGCCCGCACCAGCCCGTCGCGGAAACCCGGTAATCGGCCGAGGTGCTTATCCTCGAGGTCAGCGCGTTGCCCCAGGGCGCGTGAGCGCCGTGCCCGCCATCAACGGAGGTTCCCCACCGTGCCGCACTCCCGCCGTTCGCCCGAGCCCCGCTACGGCCGGCGGCCGACGATGAAGGACGTGGCGGCCCGGGCCGGGGTCGGCCTGAAGACGGTTTCCCGCGTCGTCAACGACGAGCCCGGGGTCACCCCCGATACCGAGAAGCGGGTCCAGGACGCCATCGAGGAGCTGGGCTTCCGGCGCAACGACAGCGCGCGGGTGCTCCGCAAGGGGCGTACGGCGACGGTCGGGCTGGTCCTGGAGGATCTGGCCGACCCGTTCTACGGGCCGCTCAACCGGGCGGTGGAGGAGGTCGCGCGGGCCAACGGCGCGCTGCTGATCAACGGTTCCAGCGCCGAGGACCCGGACCGGGAGCGGGAGTTGGCGCTCGCCCTGTGCGCGCGCCGGGTGGACGGCCTGATCGTCATCCCGGCCGGGGACGACCACCGCTATCTGGAGCCGGAGATCCGGGCCGGGGTGGCCACGGTGTTCGTGGACCGCCCGGCGGGCCGGATCGACGCGGACGTGGTGCTCTCGGACAGCTTCGGCGGCGCCCGGGGCGGGGTGGCCCACCTGATCGCGCACGGCCACCGCCGGATCGCCTTCATCGGAGACCAGCCCCACATCCACACGGCCACGGAGCGGCTGCGCGGCTACCGCTCGGCGATGGCGGCGGCCGGCCTCGCGGTGGACGGGGCCTGGGAATCCCTCGGCCCGACCTCCCCGGAGCGGGTCACGGCGGCGGTCACGGCCATGCTCACGGGCCCCGACCCGGTCACCGCCGTCTTCGCGGGCAACAACAGGGTGACGGTGACGGCGGTACGGGTGCTGGCCGCGGCGAGCGCCTCGGGAGCGCCGCTGGTGGCCCTGGTGGGCTTCGACGACTTCGAACTCGCCGACCTCATCCGCCCCGCCGTCACCGTGGTCGCCCAGGACCCGGCGGCCCTCGGCCGGGTCGCGACCGAGCGCCTCTTCCAGCGCCTGTCCGGCGCGGACCTCACACCCGCCCGCATCGAGCTCCCGACCCACCTGATCCCCCGCGGCTCGGGCGAGATCCCGCCGGTCACCGGATGAGCGACCGCTGACCGGGCACGGCCCCGGCGGCGGCGGTGAGCCCGGCGAGGACGGCCGGCGCCGGACGGGTGCCGCCGAGGTGGGTGAGTACGCCCACCAGGCAGCCGATCAGTGCGGCCGTCACGAGGACGAAGGCGGTGTGCAGGGTCAGGAAGGGCTCGGGGAGCGGCGGGTTCGTCATGCCCCGGTGTCAGCAGCCCGCACCGCCCCGGAGCATCGGTACCGAACGAAGCCGGACGGCTTCCGATCGACCTCGAACCCCCGCGAACGGCGCGGGTGTTCCATGGTGTCCGGCGAAGTCCGGGACCGGGCGGCGGGAGCCGTTCCAGCCTGGTGGGCGATGGAGCCACGGAACACGTTCGACGAGGAACTCCAGGCCTTCGCGGCCGAGTTGCGCACCCTGCGGCGCGAGCGCGGGAACCGCTCGTACCGGGAACTCGCGGCCCGCGCGCAACGGACCGGCAGCGGCATCCGGCTGCCGGTGGCGACCCAGAGCGACGCCTTCCGTGGCAAGCGGCTGCTGGGCTTCGACACGCTGACGGCACTCGTGCGGATCCTGTACGTCTACGACACCTTCGGCCAGGAGATCGCGGTGCCCCCGCACTCCGCCCCGGAGCTGGAACGGTGGCGCCGCGGCCTGCGCGGACCCCGGCGGCACGGCGGCCGGGGTCCGCGGACCGGCGGGCGGCCACGCCCGAGCCGGTACCGGCGGCCGCCCCCGGGCCCGGCCTGGACCCCGAGGGCGGCGAGGCGGCCTCCTCCGCGGCCCTGTTCACCCCGCTGCACCGGCTGTCCGGCCATACCGACTCCGTCTGGAGCGTGGCCTTCTCCACGGACGGCCGTCTGCTCGCCACCACCCGCGAGGACGACCGGGTACGGACTGGCACACCTCGACGGGGGAGAAGTCCGCCGTGTCGCTCCCCGGCACCTTCCCGGCCGGGAGTGGATCCGGCCGGGCCCCGTTTCAGCGCGTGGCTCAGGCGTGCAGGGTCGCCGAGCGGCGGGGGATCGCGAAGGCGTCCAGTTCGGCGCGGGTCAGGCCGGTCAGGGCGGCGACCTCCTCGGCGCCGACCGCGCCGCAATCCAGGCCGCGGACCAGGTAGCCGGCCAGGGCCTTGGCGGTGGCGGGCTCGTCCATGACATCGCCCTCGATCTTGGCGACGTACGCCTTCAGACGCGCGGCGGCCGCTTCGAGGCCCTCGCGGTAGAAGGTGAAGACGGCCGCGTAGCGGGTCGGCAGGTGCGCCGGGTGCATGTCCCAGCCCTGGTAGTAGGCGCGGGCCAGGGCGCGGCGGGTGAGGCCGTAGTGCAGCTTCCAGGCCTCGTGGACGTGCTCGGTGGTGCCGATCGGCAGCACGTTGGTCGAGCCGTCCGAGACGCGTACGCCGGTCCCCGCGGCCGCGACCTGCATGATCGCCTTGGCGTGGTCCGCGGCCGGGTGGTCGCTGGACTGGTAGGCGGCCGAGACGCCGACGCAGGCGCTGTAGTCGAAGGTGCCGTAGTGCAGGCCGGTGGCGCGGCCCTGGGAGGCCTCGATCATCCGGGCGACGGTGGCGGTGCCGTCGGAGGCCACGATGGACTGGCTGGTCTCGATCTGGATCTCGAAGCCGATCCGGCCCGGGCGCAGGCCGCGGGCGGTCTCGAAGGCTTCCAGCAGCTTGACGAACGCGGTGACCTGCTCGGCGTAGGTCACCTTGGGGAGGGTGAGGACCAGCCCGTCGGGGAGGCCGCCGTGCTCCAGCAGGCCGGAGAGGAAGATGTCCGTGGTGCGGATGCCGCGGTCGCGGACGTTGGACTCCATGCACTTCATGCGGATGCCCATGTACGGCGCGTTGGTGCCGTTGGAGAAGGCCTCCGAGACGAGGCGGGCGGCGCGGGCCGCGGCCTGGTCCTCCTCCTCGTCGGAGCGAACGCCGAAGCCGTCCTCGAAGTCGACGCGCAGGTCCTCGATCGGCTCGGAGGCGAGCTTGGCGCGCACGCGGTCGTAGACCGGTACCGCCAGTTCGTCGCTGATGCCGAGTACCTTGGCGAAGGTGGCCGCGTCCGGGGCGTGCTCGTCGAGCGCGGCGAGGGCCTGGTCGCCCCACGAACGGATGGTGTCCGCGGCGAAGACGTCACCGGGGACGTAGACCGTGTGGATGGGCTGGCGGGTGCCGGGGTCGCCCGGGTAGTGGCGCGCGAGTTCCGCGTCCACCGGCGCGAGGGAGGCGCTGATGCCCTCGCTGACCGCGCCTGCGAGGCTTGTCGCCACCTTCTCCTGCTGACCCATCGTGCACTCTCCTCTTTTCCGCTACACGGAAGCATTGATCCGCATAGCAGAATTTAGTCAGCACATTCCGCTCCGTCAATGGTTGCCCGAAACAGCACGGGGCCGCGTGGTGAGAGTCACCACGCGGCCCCGGGGCACAACGTCTACGCAGGTCAGGTCCGGTCAGGGACCGGAAAGCCCGGCTCAGCCCTTGCGGGCCTTGATCTCCTCGGTCAGCTGCGGGACGACCGCGAAGAGGTCGCCGACGACGCCGTAGTCGACCAGGTCGAAGATCGGGGCCTCGGAGTCCTTGTTGATGGCCACGATGGTCTTCGAGGTCTGCATGCCGGCGCGGTGCTGGATCGCGCCGGAGATGCCCGAGGCGATGTACAGCTGCGGGGAGACCGACTTGCCGGTCTGGCCCACCTGGTTGGAGTGCGGGTACCAGCCGGCGTCCACGGCGGCGCGGGAAGCGCCGACGGCCGCGCCGAGCGAGTCGGCGAGCGACTCGATGATGTGGAAGTTCTCGGCGCCGTTGACGCCGCGGCCGCCGGAGACCACGATCGCGGCCTCGGTCAGCTCCGGGCGGCCGGTCGACTCGCGCGGGGTGCGGGAGACGACCTTGGTGCCGGTGGCCAGCGCGCCGAAGGTGACGGTGAGCGCCTCGACGGCGCCCGCGGCCGGGGCGGCCTCGACCGGAGCCGAGTTCGGCTTGACGGTGATGACCGGGGTGCCCTTGGAGACGCGGGACTTGGTGGTGAAGGACGCGGCGAACGCGGCCTGCGTGGCGACCGGGCCCTCGTCACCCGCCTCCAGGTCGACGGCGTCCGTGATGATGCCGGAGCCGATGCGGACGGCCAGGCGGGCCGCGATCTCCTTGCCCTCGGCGGAGGACGGGACGAGGACCGCTGCCGGGGACACCGCGTCGTAGGCGGCCTGGAGGGCGTCCACCTTCGGTACGACGAGGTACTCGGTGAACTCGGGGGCGTCGGCGGTGAGGACCTTGACCGCGCCGTGCTCGGCGAGCACGGCGGCGGTGTCGGCGGCGCCGGCACCCAGGGCGACGGCGACGGGCTCGCCGATGCGGCGGGCCAGGGTCAGCAGCTCGAGGGTGGGCTTGCGGACGGCGCCGTCCACGTGGTCGACGTAGACGAGGACTTCAGCCATGGGGATGCTCCTGCGAAAGCGAAGTAGTCAGGGGAGGTGAGGCGTGACCGTGTGTGCGGCCGAAGCTCTTAGATGAACTTCTGGCCGGCCAGGAACTCGGCCAGCTGCTTGCCGCCCTCGCCCTCGTCCTTGACGATCGTGCCGGCGGTGCGGGCCGGGCGCTGCGCCGCGGAGTCGACCGCGGTCCAGGAGCCCTCGAGGCCGACCTCGTCCGCCTCGATCTCCAGGTCGGACAGGTCCCAGGCCTCGACCGGCTTCTTCTTGGCGGCCATGATGCCCTTGAAGGACGGGTAGCGGGCCTCGCCCGACTGGTCCGTCACGGACACGAGGGCCGGCAGGGACGCCTCGAGCTGCTCGGACGCGGTGTCGCCGTCGCGGCGGCCCTTGACGGTGCCGTCCTCGACCTTGACCTCCGAGAGCAGGGTGACCTGCGGGACGCCCAGGCGCTCGGCCAGGATCGCCGGGAGGACGGCCATGGTGCCGTCGGTCGACGCCATGCCGGTGATGACCAGGTCGTAACCGGCCTTCTCGATCGCCTTCGCGAGCACCAGCGAGGTGCCCATGACGTCGGTGCCGTGCAGATCGTCGTCCTCGACGTGGATCGCCTTGTCGGCACCCATGGACAGCGCCTTGCGCAGCGCGTCCTTGGCGTCCTCGGGGCCCACCGTCAGGACGGTGATCTCCGCGTCGTCGGCCTCGTCGGCGATCTGCAGCGCCTGCTCGACGGCGTACTCGTCGAGCTCCGACAGCAGGCCGTCGACGTCGTCGCGGTCGACGGTCAGGTCATCGGCGAAGTGCCGGTCGCCGGTGGCGTCGGGCACGTACTTCACACAGACAACGATCCTCAAGCTCACGCCGGCTCTCCTACTGCATCGTCTTTTCTGGTGCTGCCTTGATGCAGGCAGCATAGGCGCCTTGTCGGCCCGGTCCCGGTCGGGGCGGCCCGCGCTCCGAAGGGAATGTTACTCGTCAGTACACAGTGGGTCTTCCCCGGTTGCAAGGCCGGTGAACTGTGACCTTGCCAACGCCGGACCAACCCGCCCCAGCAGGGACGATTCAGTCCCGCAACGCGTTGAAGCGTCCTTGGTGGTACAGCAGGGGACGGCCTTCCCCGGCCGGGTGCCCGGCCACCGCCTCCGCGATGATCACCCGGTGCGCGCCCGCGGGGACGCGGGCCACGATCCGGCAGACCAGCCAGGCCAGTACGCCGTCCAGGAGCGGCACCCCGTGCGGTCCCGCGGTCCAGTCGGTGGCCGGACCGAAGCGGTCGGCCCCGCTCCGCGCGAACAGTCCGGCCAGGTCCCGCTGGTGTTCGCCGAGTATGTGGACCCCGACGTGCTCGGAGTCGCGTATCGCGGGCCAGCTGGAGGACCCGGTGCCGATGGTGAAGGAGAGCAGCGGAGGGTCGGCGGAGACCGAGTTGAGCGAGGTGGCGGTGAATCCCGCCGGGCGTCCGCCGGTCTCGGAGGTGATCACGGCGACACCGGCGGCGTGCTGCCGGAAGACGGAGCGCAGCAGGTCGGGCGAGCCGGGGAGCACGAGCGGCGCGCCGGGGGTGGCGTCCGCGGGGGCGCCGGGGTCGGCGGCCTGGGCCGTCGTGTCCCTGGCGGTGGGGTCCGTAACGATGGGGGCCGTGGTGGCGGTGAGCGCCGTCATCGGTGTGTCTCTTCCTTCTGCCGCGTCGTCCGCGCCGGCCGGGCCGCCGGAGGGTGATGGGGTGATCAGTGGCCCCGACAGCGCGCGCTCGCGTACCGGACCAGGTCGACGTGGACCCGTCCGTAAAGCAGGAGTTCGTACCGCATGCCGCCAGACTGGCGATCTCCGGCGCGCCCAGTCAAGCGACAGCGGCCAGATGTCGGGCGCGTCACGCTCCGTGGGGGCGCGCGCACCGGTTCACACCGCCGCCCCGAGGGCGGCGATCACGTCCGCCTTGCGGGGCATTCCGGCGGCCCGGCGCACGATCCGGCCCGCCGCGTCCAGCACGAGCACGGTCGGGGTTTTCTCGACGGCCAGCTCGCGGACCAGCGCGAGGTGGTCCTCCGCGTCGATCTCGATGTGCGCCACGCCCTCGACCATGGCCGCGACCTCGGCGAGGATCCGGCGGGTGGCCCGGCAGGGCTGGCAGAAGGCGCTGGAGAACTGGACCAGGGTGGCCCGCTCCCCCAGCTCGGCGCCCAGCTCCGCGCGACCCAACAGCCGCTCGTGGCGCCGCCCCGGCCCCGTCGACCCGCCCTCGTCGCGCACGCGCTCTCCCGTTCCCGTGATCGTCCGACCGTGCGGTGATCCGATGTTCCCGTGATCGTCCGACCGTACGGTGATCCGAGCGCCCCCGGGACGCGCCGCATTCCCGGCGTGACAAGAATCTCTCCTGGTCGGGGCATCTGGACTGGCCACCGGGGCAGGTTTGGGGCACCATCCCCATGGCTACGTACCTACGATGGCGTAACTTACGGCCGGGAGTACCTCCCCAGGCAGAAAGCGGGGTCTTCCCACATGGCTGAGTTCGTCTACCCCCCGGTGATCGGCGCGGCGCACACGCTGTTCAAGGCGCTGGACGTCCGCATCGACATGAAGGGCGCCGAGAACATCCCCCGCAAGGGCGGCGCGGTGCTCGTCTCCAACCACGTCGGCTACCTCGACTTCATCTTCGCCGGACTGACGGCGCGGCCGTCCAAGCGGCTGGTCCGCTTCATGGCGAAGGAGTCGGTGTTCCGGCACAAGGTGTCCGGTCCGCTGATGCGCGCGATGAAGCACATCCCGGTGGACCGCACGCAGGGGGAGGCGGCCTACCAGCTCGCCCTCGACTCCCTGCGCGGCGGCGAGATCATCGGGGTGTTCCCCGAGGCGACGATCTCCCAGTCCTTCACCCTGAAGAGCTTCAAGTCCGGTGCGGCGCGGATGGCGCAGGAGGCCGGGGTCCCGCTGATCCCGGTGGCGCTGTGGGGCACCCAGCGGATGTGGACCAAGGGTCACCCGAAGGACCTGAGGCGCAGCCACATCCCGGTGACCATGCGGGTGGGCGAGCCGATGGAGGCGCCGACAGACCAGTTCGCCGGGGCCATCACCCGGCGGGTGCGCGAGCGGGTGCAGGAGCTGCTGGAGGCGGCGCAGCGGGCCTACCCGACGAAGCCCAAGGGTCCGGAGGACTCGTGGTGGCTGCCCGCGCACCTCGGCGGTACGGCGCCCACCCCGGCCCAGGTCCGCGAAGCGGGCTGACCCGGCGCCCTCCCCGGGCCCGCCCGGCCGCCTCGAACACCTCTCCACCCGCCCGGGGTAGCGTCTGCGCCCGGGGGTGGTGCTCACGTGCGGGGATTCAAACGGTACTTGTCCGCGGCGCTGGCCGGGCGGTTCGCCTCGGAGGGCATGGGGATCGCGCTGGTCCTGCTGGCCCTGGAGCGGACCGGCCACGCCGCGTACGGCGCGTTCATCCTGACCGCCTGGCTCGCCCCGCACGTGCTGGCCGCGCCGCTCGCGGGCGCCGCCGCCGCGCGGACGTCGCGCCCGCGGCTCTTCCACGTCGGCGCGCTCGTGTGCTTCACCCTGGCCGTGGCCACCCTGTCGGTGCTGGTGGGCCGGGCTCCGGTGCCGGTGGTGATCGCGGTGGCGGTGGCCGGCGGCGGCTGCGGACCGATGGTGACGGGCGGGATGTCCAGCCTGGTGGCCTCGCTGGTCCCGGCGGGCGCCGGACGCGACCAGGCGTACGCCTGGGACGCGGCGACGTACAACGCGGCGGGCGTGACCGCCCCGGCCGTGGTGAGCCTGATCGCCGCGCTCGGCTCCGCGGCCCCGGCGATGGCCGCGCTGGCCTGTTCGGGCGCGCTGGCCGCCGTACTGGCCGCCCTGCTCCCGTACGAGGACCCCCGCGCCCGCCCGCGAGCGGCGACGGCCCGGCCCACCGCGGGCGGTGGGTTCGCCGCCCTGTGGCGGGTCCGCGAACTGCGGGCGATCTCGGCCGCGACCACCCTGGCATTCGTCGGCATCGGCGCGCTGAGCACCACCGCGGTCCTGCTGACGCGAAGCCTGGGCGCACCCGGGGCCGGGGGCGCCCTGATGACGGCCTTCGCCGTGGGCGCGCTCTCGGGGTCCCTGCTGCTGGCCCGGCGGCGGGCCTCGGGGCGGGCGGACGATCCGGGGCGCCTCGCCCGCTGGGCGCTGGCCGGGACCGGCGTCGCACTGACCGGCGCGGCCTTCGCGCCCGGCGTCGTGACGGCCGCGGCGTGCTTCGCACTGGCCGGTCTGTGCGACGGCCCCCTGCTGACGGCGACGCTGCGGATCCGGGCCGAGCACGCGCCGGAGGCGGTGCGGGCCCAGGTGTTCACCCTGGGCGCCGGCCTCAAGATCACGGCTGCGGCCGCCGGAGCCGCCCTGGTGGGCCTCGCGGCGGGCCGACCGCCCTGGATGCTGGTCCTCGGCATCGCCGCGCTCCAGCCGGCGGCCGCACTCCTGCACCGGGTGACCACGGGCCCCC
The DNA here is from genome assembly GCF_040296485.1 of Streptomyces sp. NPDC002138. NCBI lineage: Bacteria > Bacillati > Actinomycetota > Actinomycetes > Kitasatosporales > Streptomycetaceae > Streptomyces > Streptomyces sp. NPDC002138. The sequence continues at coordinate 84,659 of NZ_JBEOXE010000012.1, forward strand.
GCGCCCGCGCCACCCCGCCGACGCCGGACCCGACCGCCTCGGCCTCGGCCTCCGCCCCCGCGCGGGACGCGGTGGCGCTGGAGCCCCGCGAGACGGGCTAGACGTGGGCTAGACGGGGCCAGGCGGCCTAGAGGCCGGTCGGCAGCGCACGCCAGAGGGTGGCGCGGTCCGGGGACGTGCGCAGGGCGTGGAGGACCGGCTCGGGCGGGGCGGCGTACAGGGTGGGGTAGTCGACCTCGCCCAGCTCCGGGCGTACGGGGAAGGCCAGCCGCTCCGCGTCCAGCGAGAACCGGGCGTCCACGCCCGGCTTGTTGCCGCGCGGGTCCAGCCGGGACCAGGTGTCCCGGCCCGGCAGCCGCAGGGCGATCAGACCGTGGACGACCGCGCCGGAGCCGTCGTCGTCGCCGAGCAGCTGGTAGCAGAGCCCGGCCGGGACGTCCTTGGCGCGCAGCAGGGCGGTCAGGGCGTGGGCCTTGGCGTAGCAGATGCCGGTGCGCTCGCGCAGGACGTCGGACGCCCGCCAGGTGACGCGTGGGTCGTCGGCGTCGGCCGAGTGCGAGATGGTGTCGCGGACGAACTCGAAGGCGGCCTCAACATATGAATATGCGTCGCCGGTGCCGGCCCAGAGGGCGGCGGCGGTCTCCTGGACGAGCGGGTGCCCGGAATCGATGGTCTCGTCGGCCGCGAGATAGGCCGTGAGCCCGGGATGCTCCTGGATGGGTTCCATGATCGGGAGCATAGGTATACCCCACACCGTAAGTCTATAGATTTACAGTGCGGGGTATATCCATACAGCGCGCTCTAGCGGCTCAGCTCTTCCTTGAGCGCCTGGAGGAAGGCGTCCACGTCGTCCTCCTGGGTGTCGAAGCCGCACATCCAGCGCACGTCGCCCGCCACCTCGTCCCAGAAGTAGAACCGGAAACGCTTCTGCAGACGGCGCGTGACATCGTGCGGCAGCCGCGCGAACACCGCGTTGGCCTGCACCGGATAGAGGATCTTCACCCCGTCCAGCTCCCGCACACCCGCTGCCAGCCGCTGCGCCATCGCGTTGGAGTGCCGGGCGTTGCGCAGCCACAGGTCCTTCGCGAGCAGCGCCTCGAGCTGCACCGAGACGAAGCGCATCTTGGACGGCAGCTGCATCGACATCTTACGGATGTGCTTCAGCTGCCGGACCGCGTCCGGGTTGAGGACCACGACGGCCTCGCCGAAGAGCATGCCGTTCTTCGTGCCGCCGTACGTCACCACGTCGACCCCGGCCGCGTTCGTGAACGCGCGCATCGGCACGTCCAGCGACGCCGCCGCGTTGGATATGCGGGCCCCGTCGAGGTGGACCTTCATGCCCAGCGCGTGCGCGTGGTCGCAAATGGCCTTGATCTCGTCCGGAGTGTAGACCGTGCCCAGCTCGGTGTTCTGGGTGATGGACACGACCTGCGGCATCGCCCGGTGCTCGTCCTCCCAGCCCCAGGCCTGCCGGTCGATCAGCTCGGGGGTGAGCTTGCCGTCCGGTGTCGCCACGGTGAGCAGCTTGAGGCCCGCCATCCGCTCGGGCGCGCCGCCCTCGTCGACGTTGATGTGCGCCGACTCGGCACACACCACCGCGCCCCAGCGGTCGGTCAGGGCCTGCAGCGCGGTCACGTTGGCGCCGGTGCCGTTGAAGACCGGGTAGGCCTTGGCGTAGGGGCCGAAGTGACTGCGCATGATCTTCTGCAGGTGTTCGGTGTACTCGTCCTCGCCGTAGGCGACCTGATGGCCACCGTTGGCCAGGGCTATCGCCGCCAGGACCTCGGGGTGCGCTCCCGCGTAGTTGTCGCTCGCGAAGCCGCGCACCGCCGGGTCGTGGTGCCTGCGGGCATCGGTCCTCAGGGTTGCGGGGTCAGCCACAGACGCTGTCCGTTCACTTCAGTGGCGGGCCGCTCCCAGACGCCGGTGATGGCCTCGGCCAGTTCCTTGACGTCCGTGAAGCCCGCGAATTTCGCAGTGGGTCGCTCGGCGCGCATCGCGTCGTGCACCAGTGCCTTGATGACCAGGATCGCAGCCGCGGCGTTCGGCCCGTCCTCCCCTCCCGCCTTGCGGAAGGAGTCGGCGAGGGCCAGGGTCCACGCTTCCGCGGCCGCCTTGCCCGCGTTGTACGCGGCGTTGTTGGCGACCGGCTTGTGCGCGCCGGACTGGCTCACCAGGACGTAGCGACCGCGGCCGCTGCGCAGCAGGCCGTCGTGGAAGGCGAGCGAGGTGTGCTGGACGGTGCGGATGAGGAGCTTCTCCAGGAAGTCCCAGTCCGCGAGGTCCGTCTCGGTGAAGGAGGTGCTGCCGCGCCATCCGCCGACCAGGTGCACGACACCGTCGACCGAACCGAATTCCTTCTCGGTCCTGGCCGCCCACTCCTTGGTGGCGTTCAGGTCGAGCAGGTCCACGGTGTCACCGGTGACGGTGGCCCCGCCGTGGGCGTAGCGCGCGGCGTCCACCGCCTCCGCGAGGCGTGCCGGGTCCGCGTCGGCCGCTATCACCGTCGCGCCCGCCTCGGCGAGGCGGATCAGGGCGGCGCGGCCCGCGGGCCCGCCGGCCCCGGCCACCGCCACCACCGCACCGCTGAGCTTGCCGTTTCCGTTCCCGGCGCCGTTCATCCCTGCTGCCTCCTCCGCGCGAGCGCTCACGCGGCGACCCGCTCGTCCTGCCGGCGGTTCTCGGCGTTGAGCGCCGTGATGCCCTTGGTCGACGCGATGACGCCCTTGAGCTTCTTGGCGAGGGCCTCATAGAACATGCTGAGGGGGAACTCGTCAGGAAGCACGTCGTCCACGAGCTTGCGCGGCGGCTGCGTCAGGTCCAGGGCGTCCGGGCCCTTGGCCCAGCGGGAGCCCGGGTGCGGGGCGAGGTAGGTCGCGACCAGCTCGTAGGCCTTCAACCAGTGAACCAGCTTGGGGCGGTCGATGCCCGCCCGGTACAGGTCCTCGATCTCGGCGCACAGCTGGTTGGTGACCTGCGGGGCACGCATCCAGTCGATCTTCAGCTTGTTGTCCGTCCAGCGCACGACGTCGTGCTTGTGGAGGTACGCGAAGAGCAGCTGGCCGCCGACACCGTCGTAGTTGCGGTTGCGGTCGCCGGAGACCGGGAAGCGGAACATCCGGTCGAAGAGGACGGCGTACTGGACGTCGCGCCCGTGCTCGTTGCCCTCGGACTCCAGCTTCACGGCCTCCTTGAAGGCGGTGAGGTCGCAGCGCAGCTCTTCCAGGCCGTACATCCAGAACGGCTGGCGCTGCTTGATCATGAAGGGGTCGAACGGCAGGTCGCCGTGGCTGTGGGTGCGGTCGTGGACCATGTCCCACAGGACGAAGGCCTTCTCGCAGCGCTCCTGGTCGGTGACCATGGCGGCGATGTCGGCGGGCAGGGTGATGCCGAGGATGTCCACGGCGGCCTCGGTGACCTTGCGGAAGCGCGCGGCCTCGCGGTCACAGAAGATGCCGCCCCAGGTGAAGCGCTCGGGGGCCTCGCGGACCGCGATGGTCTCCGGGAAGAGCACGGCCGAGTGCGTGTCGTAGCCCGGGGTGAAGTCCTCGAAGGTGATGCCGATGTACAGCGGGTTGTCGTACCGGGTGCGCTCCAGCTCGGCGAGCCACTCGGGCCACACCATCTTGAGCACGACGGCCTCGAAGTTGCGGTCGGGGTTCCCGTTCTGCGTGTACATGGGGAACACCACGAGGTGCTGGAGGCCGTCGGCGCGCTCGGCGGCCGGGTGGAAGGCCATCAGCGAGTCGAGGAAATCGGGCACGCCGAAGTCCCCCGCGACCCACTTGCGCAGGTCCGCGACGAGGGCGCGGTGATAGGTGAGGGAGTGCGGCAGCAGCGGCGACAGCGCCTCCACGGCGGCGATCACCCGCTCCACGACGGCCTCGGCCTCGAAGCGGGTGGGCGCACCCGCGACCTCGAAGTCGATCGAGCCGTCCTTGACCTGCCAAGGGCGGATCTCCTCCACGGCGGCCTTGAGCTGGGGCCACGCCGGGTGGTCCACCACCCGCGCTCCGGCGGTTATCACGGCACCGACCGGACCCGGCACAAGAGTTTCCGTCATGTCACTTCCTCCACAGGAGAACCTCACGTTCAGGACAGGGTCGCACGTGAGACTCTCCTGCTCAAGGGGTGAAGCGGGAAATTATCCTGCCCCACCCCCATCGTCGCCGCAATTCTTCCGGCTCGACCCCGTCCGCGCGATCGCTTCGCCTACGCCGTCCATGGCGCGGCGGGCCGCTGGCAGAAAATCGACGAGCCCCAGGAATCCGTGGAACATCCCCGGATGATGGTCCTCGTGGGCGCTCGTGCCCGCCTCGCGGAGCGCCCGGACGTACGCCGCCCCCTCGTCGCACAGCGGATCGCAGCCCGCGGTGACCACATGGGCGGGCGGCATCCCGGAGAGGTCCGCCCGCAACGGCGAGGCCAGCGGATCCGCGCCGTCCCCGCCGGGCCCGAGGTACTGCTCCCAGAACCAGCGCAGGTGTACGGCGGTCAGGAAGTACCCCTCGGCGTTGCGCCGCACCGAAGCACTGTCCTGGGCGGCGTCCAGCGCGGGGTAGACCAGCACCTGGAGGGCGACGGCCGGTCCGCCGCGCGCCCGGGCCAGCAGCAGCGCGGCGGCGGCCAGGTTGCCGCCCGCGCTGTCCCCGGCGATCACCAGTGCCCCGGGATCGCCCCCCAGCCCGGACAGTCTCGCGCCCGCCCAGCACAGGGCGGCGTGGGCGTCGTGGACGGCGGCGGGGAAGGGGGCCTCCGGGGCCAGCCGGTAGTCCACGGACACGACGACCGCGCCGGAGGCCCGGCACAGTTCCCGCACGGTGGCGTCGTGGGTGTCGAGGTCGCACAGCACCCACCCGCCGCCGTGGCAGTAGACCACGGTCGGCCGGGGCCCGGGCCACCGCTCCGGGTCGGGGCGGTACACCCGCACGGGCAGCGACGGCGCCCCGGCGGGCCCGGGTATCAGCCGGTCCTCGACGGGTCCGACGGCGGGCGGCGGGACCGGTGACACCGGGACGGCCGCCAGGATCCGGCGGGCCGAGGCGGCGTCGGCGACCCGGCCGCCCACATCGGGGAAGGCGGCCGAGAGGGAGTCGGCGAAGGGGCGGACGCCCGGATCGAGCCGGTCGGGATCCGGGGCGGCGGGCCCGGGGGACGGGGTGGGGGGAGTCGACGAGCCGGGTGAGCTGGGCGAGCTGGGCGAGCTGGGCGGCATCACAGGTACCTCCGGAGGGGTCTCGGATCGCGGGTCTCGGATCGCGGACGGGTCACTACCGCCGGAACGGTTCGCTCACACCTCCCGGAAGTGCGGGAGGACCTTCTCTCCCCACTGCCGCAGCGTCTCCAGGCACGCCTCCTGCGGCACCGTCCCCATCTGGATCAGGCACATCACCTCGTCCGCGCCGGCCTCCCGCAACCGCTCGACGTAGGCGATCGCGTCCTCGGCGCCGCCGTAGGCGTGGTCCGCCTGGAAGGTTGCGGTCGCCGTGGGCCGGACGGGGATGTCCAGCTCGTGCAGCCGCGCCACCACCTGCTCGGCCGCCCTCCGCATCTCGGCCCCCTCGTCGGCGCCCGCGACCACCGCCTCGTCCGGGACGCCCGTCCCGCCGTACCAGTGGCCGATGGCCTGGGCGAAGAACCGCTGGCCGCGGACGCCGATCCGGCGGGCCTCCTCGGGGTCGTCGAGCACGATGGTCGGGCAGAGCACGGAGAAGTGGTCGTTGACCACGCTCGACACGCACCGGGAACCGTCGCGCCCGGCGATCGCCGCGTCGTAGACACCGCGCATCGCGGCGATCGACTCCGGCCCGGCGAAGCCCATGACCAGGGCGCCGACGCCCAGTTCGGCCGCCTGCCGCAGCGTGTCGGCGCGGCTGCACGCGAGGAACAGGGGCGGGTGCGGGGTCTGCCGGGGGCGGGGCAGGATCGGGTGCGGGTCGATGTCGATCAGCTCGCCGTGGTACTCCAGCTCGTCCTCCTGCCAGGCCCTGCCGATGATCCGCAGCGCCTCCTCCACCTCCTGGGTGGTGCGGTCCTTGTCCACCCCGCACAGGGACGTCTCCTGTGCGGTGCCGCCGCGGCCCGCGCCCAGGTCGAGCCGGCCGCCGGAGAGCAGGTCCAGCATCGCCGCCCGCTCGGCGACCCGGACCGGGTGGTTGAAGCGGAAGGGCATGCACACGACGCCGTGCCCGATGCGTATGGTGTGCGTCCTGGCCGCGACGAAGCTCAGGAAGATCTCCGGGGCGGACATGTGGGCGTACCACTTCAGCGAGTGGTGCTCGACGGCCCAGATCCGGTCGAAGCCCATCCGCTCTGCCAAGACGGCCTGCTCGACGCAGTCCCGGATGACCTGGTGCTCCCGCTCCACGGTCGGGTCGGCGAGCTGTGCTTCGAAGATGACGGAGAACTTCACGATGCCTCCAGGGTTGCGTCCCGTACCCGGTCTTACTTCTATGAGAAATATGACTAGTAGTCAGGTGTCGAAGAAGCAAGAGACGGTGGAGGACCAGGACTTGCCGCCGACCGCGTGGGCGGTGCTCGGCCTGCTGTCCTTCCCCGGCGAGCGGACCGGCTACGAGCTGAAGAAATGGGCCGACTCCTCGCTCCGCTTCTTCTACTGGTCGCCCGCGATCAGCCAGATCTACGCCGAACTGCGCCGCCTGGAAGACCTCGGGTACGCCGCCTCCGCGCGCTCGGGACCCGAGGAGGTCCGCGCCAAGCGGCGCTACTCCATCACCGCCGCCGGCCGCGCGGCCCTCGCCGGATGGGCCTCGGACACCGCCGAGGCGGGGCCGCCGGTGCTCAAGCACGGGCTGCTGCTGCGGGTCTGGCTCGGACACCTGTCCGAACCGGAGCGGCTACGGGCCCTGGTGGAGGAGCATCTGGAGCGCACCCGGGGCGAGTTGGACTCCGTACGGGAAGCACTCGCGCAGGCCGCGGACGCACCGGAGTGGGCCTTCCCGCGCCTCGTCCTGCGCTGGAGCGAGCGCCGGCACCTCGCGGAACTGGAGCTCGCCGACGCACTGCTGGCGGACCTCGCGGGGCTCGCGGCCCAGGTCGCGGCCGGGTCCGCAGAGGCTCCCGCCACCGGTTCCGGGCCGCACCCCGGACCCGGGGCCGAGGGTCCGGGTCAAGGCGATGGGGACGCGCCCACGGCAGGGTGACGCCGGACCACGGCGCGCCCCGTGCACAACCCTTGGCGGGAACCGGCCGGAGGGTCCTGCCGGAGCGCTGCACGGGCGGTCCCAACGCACCGTCGGCGCACTAGCATGCGTCCTCACCACGCGGGCGGTCGGGACACCGCGACCGCGTGGGGAGCCGCCGTCGACGGAAGCGAGAGAACCTTGACTTTCCTCACCATCGGTCACCGCGGGGTCATGGGCGTCGAACCGGAGAACACCCTCCGGTCGTTCGTCCGCGCGCAGCGCAGCGGGATGGACGTGATCGCGCTGGACCTGCGGCTCAGCAAGGACGGCGCGCTCGCCGTCCTGCACGATCCCGAGGTCGACCGGACCACCGACGGCTCGGGGGCCGTCGCCGATCTGACCCTGGCGGAACTGCGCGGGCTCGACGCCGGGCAGGGCGAGCGGGTGCCGGTCTTCGAGGAGGTGCTGGACGCGGTCGCCGCCCCGCTGCTGGCCGCGGTCCAGGACCGAGCCTGCGCCCAGGTGCTGGCGGAGGTGCTGCTGCGCCGGGACCTGACCGCCCGGGTGGAGGTCTCCTCCGAGCAGGACGCGGTGCTCGCCGGAATCAGCGGGCTGGTGCCGGGGGTGCGCACCGTGCTGAGCGCGAGCCGCTACGGCGAGGACGTCGTGGAGCGGGCGCTGGCCGTGGGCGCGGAAACCCTCGCGCTCGACATCCGGCGCCTGACCGTGGAGATCGTCGAGTCGGCGCACGCGGCCGGGCTGCGGGTGACCGGCTGGACGGTCAACACGCTGGAGCGGCTGAAGCTGGCGCGGGCGCTGGAGCTGGACGGCGTGGTGACGGACCTGCCGGAGATCCGGCGGACGGGCCGCTTCACCGCCTGAGCCGGTCCGTCGGTCGGCCAATCGGTCGGCCAGTCGGTCGGCCAGTCGGTCGGCCAGTCGGCCGGTCCGTCGACCGGTCCGTCACGGCGCCCACGGGCGCGGTCCGCGCGCCTGGCTCAGAGCTGCTTGACCAGCAGCTCGAAGGCCAGGTCGGCGCGGCGCGGGACGCCGAAGCGCTCGTCGCCGTAGGGGAACGGGCTGAGCTCGCCCGTGCGCCGGTAGCCGCGGCGCTCGTAGTAGGCGATGAGCTCCTCGCGCACGTTGACGACGGTCATGTGCATCTCCTTGGCGCCCCACTCCTCGCGCGCCCGGCGTTCGGCCTCGGCCATGATCTCCTTGCCGAGGCCGCCGCCCTGGAGCGCGGGGCGGACCGCGAACATTCCGAAGTAGGCGTGGTCGCCGCGGTGTTCGAGGTGACAGCAGGCGACGAGGTCACCGGCGCGCTCGACCACCAGGAGGATGCTGTCCGGGGTCGCGATGACCTCGCGCACGCCCCGCTCGTCGGTGCGCTGGCCGTCCAGGTAGTCCGCTTCGGTCGTCCAGCCGCCCCGGCTGGCCTCGCCGCGGTACGCCGACTCCACGAGGGCCACCAGCGCCGGTACGTCCGCCTCTGCGGCACTGCGGAAAGTGAGGGCCGTGGTGCGGGTGGGCTCGGCGGTCGACATCGGGGCGGCTCCGTTCGAAAAGCTGGCATATGACAAGCCTGGTCCGGCAAGGAGAGCCTAACCCGGGGCGGCGTGCGGCCCGTCCGGGGCGGGCATCTCTTCCCCTGACGCCGACGAACCGGGGGGTTCCGCCGTGCACGGTCCCGCGATGTCCCTTTCCGCCTCCGTTTCCTCCTGGCTGCTGGTGGCGCTGTGCGCCATGAGCGGTGCGTACTGCCTGCTGCGGGCCCGCAGAGCGGAGCGGGCCGCGCGGGGGGCGGCGGCCGGTGAGGCCCTGATGGGGATCGGCATGGCGGTGATGGCCGCGCCGACGGGTACCGGCCCCTGGGGCACCTGGGCGCTGTCGGCCGTCTTCTGCGCGGCCGCGCTGCACGCGGTGTGGCTGCTGCGCGGCGGCGTCCACCACGTCCACCACCTGGTGGGCTCGCTGGCCATGGTCTACATGACGGTGACGATGGGCGCCGGGGCGTCGGCGGGAGCGGGCGCCGCCCACACCGGGGGCCACGGGGCGGAGCACGGGGAAGGGCTCGCGCAGGGCATGCCGCTGGTGACCGGGGTACTGCTCCTCTACTTCGCCGGGTACGTGCTGCTGGTCGGGGCCCGGCTGGTGACGGCGGGCACCGGACCGGCCGTGGTGGGGGTCCCGGGAGGCGTCGGGCTGGGGACGGCCGAGCTGACCCGGGCCTGCCGACTGGCCATGGGAATGGGAATGTTGGCCATGCTGCTCACCATGTGAGGGCCCGCGCCCGGTCGCGCGCCCGGTCGCGCGGCCGGACACGTGTCCGGTCACGTGTCGTGCGTCACCAATGAACGGCGGCCATACCCGTCGGTGGCCCCGCACTCCTAAAATGCGCCCATGATGGTCCCCGCCGTTCTTCTGCTGCTCGGCGCCCTGACCTCCCTCCTCGCCCCCCGTCTGCTGGCCCGTGCCGAGTGGCCCGAGCGCGAGCCGGTGGTGGCCCTGTGGGTGTGGCAGTGCGTGGTGGCCGCGGTGCTCCTGTGCCTGGCCCTGTCGATGCTGCTCAGCGCGGCCGCCGCCTGGCTGGCGGTGCGCGGCCCGCTCTTCGCGTCGGCGCCGCACGGGGTGGTCGACGCGTACGGACTGGGGGCGGGCGGGGGCCGCTGGGCCGCCGGGACCGCCGTGGTGCTCGCGGGCGGCGCGCTGTGGACCGGGGGAATGCTGGCCGCGGAGGTGCTGCGGGCGCGCTCGCGGCGGCGCGCCGAGCGGGCCGAGCTCCTGGAGCGGGCGCCGTTGCTGCCCGGTGAGGTGCCGGACAGCGCTCGCCTGGTCGTCCTGGAGGGGCGGCGGCCCGACGCGTGGTGGCTGCCGGGGACCGCGCCCCAGCTGGTGGTCACGACGGGCGCGCTCGGGCGGCTCAAGGGGCAGCAGCTGGACGCCGTACTCGCGCACGAGCAGGGTCACGCGGCGGCCCGGCACGACTGGCTGCTGCACTGCTCGCGCGCGCTGGCGGGGGCGTTTCCGCAGGTCCCGGTGTTCGCGGCGTTCGAGGAGGAGATGCACCGGCTGGTCGAGCTGGCCGCGGACGACGTGGCCTCGCGGCGCTACGGGCGCCTGACGGTGGCGCTGGCGCTGGTCGGGCTCAACGAGGACCGCGGGGTCTTCGGACCCTGCCCGACCCCGCACGCGCATGTCCCCCAGCGGGTGCGCCGGCTGCTGGCGGCCGTTCCCCGCCTCTCCGCCGTGCGGCGGCTGCGGCTGACCGCGCTGGCGGCGCTGGTGCCGGCGATTCCGGTGCTGGTGGCGTTCGTACCGGGGCTCAGCACGCTGACGTAGCCCGGTGGCCGGTGACACTGGCGGCGACGGCAGCCGCGACGGCGAGAACCGGACGAAGCGGCCGGTGGTGGGCGATCCCCCGCGTCGCCCACCACCAGTCGGCCCGCGCGCTGAGTATATTGGCTCTGAGCCAGTCAACGCAGGAGTAAGCATGGTCCCGCGCAGCGCATCGGTCAATGAAGAATTGCGCAGGCGTTCCCGGGAGCGGCTGCTCCAGGCCACCGTCGAGCTCGTCGGCGAACGCGGTTACGAGGCCACCACCCTCGGGGACATCGCGGACCGGGCGGGCGCCGCGCGCGGCCTGGTGTCGTACTACTTCCCCGGCAAGCGGCAGCTGTTGCAGTCGGCCGTGCACCGCCTCATGTACCGCACCCTGCGCGAGGCGCTGGAGCGCGAGCCGCGGCCCGTCGGCGCGGACGCGGGGCGGGAGCTGCTGGCCCGGGCGATCGACGCGGTGCTCGGGCTGGCGCTGGAGCAGCCGCTGCTGATGCGAACGCACATGGCGGGCATCCTCTCGAACGAGGGGTTCGTCCAGTGTCCGGAGCAGCGGCAGCTGGCGGAGCTGCTGCGGGAGACGGTGGCCCGGCACGGCGCGGACGATCCGGACGTGGACCCCGACCGGGACTACCCGCTGCTGCGGGCCCTGCTGATGGGCGCGGTGTTCGCCGTACTGCTGCCGGGCGCGCCGATGGCGGCGGCCCGACTGCGGGCGGAGCTGTTCCAGCGGTACCGGCTGGACTGGGAGCAGGGGGCTCCGCCGGACGGCGGACCGCCCGACGGAACGTTCCTCTAGAGCCGTCTCCGACAGAACCGTCTCCGACCGCGGACCGTCAGTGGTAGTCGGGCTGCGACTGGACGTTCAGCCGGTCCGTCCAGACCCACTTGGCGCTCTCGGTGCGCCAGTCGTCGAGCCGTAGCACGTCGAGGCCCTTGGTGATGTCGTTCGCGTAGATGTGGCCGTTGTAGTAGTACGCCGACCAGGCTCCGCCCAGGGTCAGCGCCTCCGTGCTGAGCGGGCCGCGCTCGAAGTAGGCGATCTCCTTCGGGCGGGTCGAGTCGGTGAAGTCCCAGACGGACACGCCGCCTTGGTACCAGGCCTGCACCATGATGTCGCGGCCGCCGCCGACCGGGACCAGCGAGCCGTTGTGGGCGACGCAGTTCTCGGTGTCGGCCTGGTGCCGGGGGATCTTGTAGTAGCCGCGCAAGACGAGTCTGCGCTCGTCTCCCCGCCCCGTGATGTCGTAGATGCCGTCGGCTCCGCGGGTCGGGCCGGTGGCCTCGTTGCAGGTGGCGCCGCCACCGCCGCCCAGCTCGTCGGTGAACACCACCTTGTCCGCGCGCTCGTTGAAGGTCGCCGAGTGCCAGAAGGAGAAGTTCACGTTGTCCTGCACGCGGTCGATGACGCGCGGCTGCTCGGGCTCGCTGATGTCGAAGAGGATGCCGTCACCCATGCAGGCGCCCGCCGCGAGGTCCTTGGAGGGCAGCACGGTGATGTCGTGGCAGCCGGTGGTCTGGGAGACCCCGGGGTGGGTGGGTGCGCCCGGGTTCCCACCGTCGGGAAAGAGCACCGGGAAGCCGACGACCGCGGCCTTGCGCGGGTCCTTCTTCGGGACCTTCACCACGGAGATGCCGTCGTGCGGCGGCTGTCAGTCCGGGAAGGCGACGCTCGGCGCGTACGAGGAGACGTAGAGGTAGAGGTCTCCGCGCTTGCCCGGCACCAGGGTGTGGGTGTGCGAACCGCAGGCCGTTTCCACCGACTTGATGTATTTGGGGCTCTTCTTGTCACGGATGTCGAAGATCTTGATGCCTTCCCACGACGACTTCTCGGTCGCGGGCTGCGAGACGCTGTTGCAGGAGTCGTCGCTGCGCGAGGAGTCGGTGGAGAGGAAGAGGAGGTCGCCGGAGACGGAGATGTCGTTCTGGCCGCCGGGGCAGAGCACGGTGGTGACGGTCTTGGGGGCGCCCGGGTCGGCGATGTCGTAGATGGTGAAGCCGTCGTAGCTGCCCGCGTAGGCGTACCGGCCCTGGAAGGCGATGTCGGAGTTGATCGCGGCGGGGTTCGCGCCGGGGACGTTGGCCAGGGGTGTGATGTTGGGGCTGTGGACGATCTCGTCGCGGCCGGGGATCTCCGCGGAGACCGTTCCGGTGGCCGGGGCGCCGGCGGAGCTCCGGCCGGGGCGCGCCGGGGCCAGGTCGCCCGGATCGGGTGTGGCCGAGGCGGGGGCGGCCGCGGCGAGGAGCGCCACGAGGAGTCCGGCCGCGGCCGCGGCGGCGGCCAGGGGGCGGGGCTGCGTTCTGGTGGTGCGGGGCGGGATGGCCGGGGCGGATGGGGCTGGCGAGGTCACTGTGTCCTCCCTTGGGGGCATTCCGGGCCCTCTCGGCGGGAACGGAACCGATACCCCCGACTCCGGCAGTATCGTCTTTCGCATGTCCATGCCAACAGTGCGCATCGTGGCAGGGCGCAGGACGGCGGGGCGCAGCACGTCGGTGCGCAGGACGGTGGGGCGCAGGACGGCACGGGTGCTTCACCGGTGCGCCGGTGCGGCCCTGGCCGCCGTGCTCGTCCTCGGTCCCACCGCCTGCCGGGCCGGCGGTGACGACGACGGATCAGCCGCCGGACCGGTCGTGATCGCCCCGGGTCGGCCGGGCGAGCAGGCTCACACCCTCTCCCCCGGCCAGGCGGCGCGGGAACGCCCCGACGACAGCCCGAACGCCGCCGACCGGAGCTACGTACACCGGATGGCCGAACACCACCGGCAGGCCCTGACGATGAGCGCGCTGGCGCCGGGGCGCGCCGCGGCGGAGCCCGTCAAGCGGCTCGCCGAGCGGATCGCGGTGGCCCAGCGGCCGGAGATCCAGGTGATGGAGAGCTGGCTGGCCGGGCACCCGGACCCGGCCGCGGCCCCGACGGCGCACGACCACGGCGGGGCGGCGATGCCCGGGATGGCCACCGAGCAGCAGCTGAAGGAGCTGAAGGACGCCACGGGGGCGGACTTCGACCGGCTCTTCCTGCGCCTGATGATCGCCCACCACGAAGGGGCCGTGACGATGGCGGGCGAGGTGCTCGCCGGTGGGAACAACGGGGCGGTGGAGGAGATGGCGAACGAGGTGGTGGCCCAGCAGAGCGCCGAGGTACGCCGGATGCGCGCGATGGGCTGACGGCCCGGGGCGGCGGTGCGATGCTGGATCCCTCTGCGGAAGGAGACCCTCCGTGCTTCGTGTCGCCGTGGTCGGTTCGGGCCCGAGCGGGGTCTACGCCGCGCAGACCCTGGTCCAGCAGCGCGAGGTGCCGGGCGTGCGGGTCGACGTACTGGACCGGCTGCCGTGCCCGTACGGGCTCGTGCGCTACGGCGTGGCGCCCGATCACGAGAAGATCAAATCGCTGCAGGGCAGCCTGCGGACGGTCCTGGAGGACGAGCGGATCCGCTTCCTCGGGAACGTCGAGGTGGGCGGGGAGCGGCTGACCACCGCGCGGCTGCTGGAGCTGTACCACGCGGTCGTGTACTGCGTGGGCGCCGCCCGGGACCGGCTGCTGGGGATCCCCGGCGAGGAGTTGGCCGGGGTGCACTCCGCGACCGCCTTCGTCTCCTGGTACTCCGCACACCCGGACGCGACCGCGGAGGACTTCGGCCTGGCGGGGGTGCGGTCGGCGGTGGTGATCGGGGCGGGGAACGTCGCGGTGGACGTGACCCGGATCCTGGCCCGCGGCGTCGCCGAGCTGCGGCCCACCGACATGCCGGAGCCGGCTCTCGGGGCGCTGGCGGGCAGCGGGATCCGCGAGGTGGCCATGGTGGCCCGGCGCGGGCCCTCGCAGGGCAGGTTCACCACCAAGGAGCTGCGCGAACTCGGCACCCTGCCGGGTGTGGACACGCAGGTGCGGGCCGCCGAGCTGGCCCTGGACCCCGCGTACGCCGACCCGGCCGCCGCGGCCGCGCTGCCGGCGGTGAACCGGCGCAACGTGGAGGTGCTGCGGGACTGGACGACGCACGGGCGGGAGGCCGGGGCGCGGCGGATCACCCTGCGGTTCTTCCTGCGGCCGGTGGAGGTACTGGGCGATGCGGACGGCCGGGTGACCGGGGTGCGCTTCGAACGGACCGCCCCGGACGGGCGCGGCGGGGTGACGGGGACCGGGGTGCACGAGGACATCGAGGCCCAGCTGGTCCTGCGGTCGGTCGGTTACCAGGGGGTGCCGCTGCCCGGACTGCCCTTCGACGCGGCGCGCGGTACGGTCCCGCACGCGGGAGGCCGGGTGCTGCGCGACGGCCGGGCCTCGGTCGGCGAGTACGTGGCGGGCTGGATCAAGCGCGGCCCGACCGGGGTCATCGGCACCAACCGCCCCTGCGCGAAGGAGACCGCGTCCTCCCTGCTCCAGGACGCGGCCGCGCTGGCCCGCCGCGCACTGCCCGCCGATCCGTTGGACGCCCTGCGCGCGGCGGGCCTGAGCCCGGTCCCGTGGCCGGGCTGGCTGGCGATCGAGACGGCGGAGTCGGCCCTGGGCCGCTCCCTGGGCCGCCGCTCGGTGAAGATCCCGGACTGGCCGACCCTCCTCGCCGCGGCAGCCACGGCCACGGGGGACGAACCCGCCTGGTGACCTGCCGAGCCCAGCCGCGGACTCCGACGGTGACCCTGGGCAACCCTGGGACCGGTCGGCCCTGGCTTCAGGTCGTGGTCACCCACGGCGGGGGTGTGGCGGCGTCGGCTGACGCTCTCTCGCGCGTGACGGCCGTGGGGCTGACGGGGGCGCGGTCGGCTCCCCCATTCGGGGGAAGGGGGGCGGGCCCGCGGGGGGACGCGGTGGGGGTGGTGCGGTGGTGAGGATGGGGGCATGCCGAGAATCAACACGCTTCCTGGTGTGCCCCGTTGGGTCGCCCTCGCCGCCCATGCCGTGCCCCTGGTGACGCTGCCGTCGGGGCTGTGGCGGATCGCTCTGGTCGTCGGGCTGCCGGTGGCCGCGGAGCCGGTCACGGGCGCCGGCGAGACGCTGTACGTCCTTTCGCTGACCGTGGTGTCCGAGGCCCTCGCGCTGCTGACGCTCGGCCTGGTGCGGCCGTGGGGCGAGACCGTGCCGCGCTGGATCCCGCTGCTCGGCGGCCGCCGGGTACGGCCCCTCGCGGCGACGGTCCCGGCACTGCTGGGCGCGAGCGCGCTCTTCGGTCTGTACGGCTGGGTCGGATACGTCCAGGTCGCGAACCTGGCGTCCGGCGGGATCACGGCCACACAGGCCCAGCTGTGGCTCCTCCTCCTCTGCTACATCCCGCTGCTGGCCTGGGCTCCGCTGCTGACGGTGTCGGCGATCGCCTACCACCGACGCCGGGCATGACCCGGCGCCGCGCCCCCTCGGCCTTGTCCGAGGCACCCGCGGTGGCTGGAACCGGCCGCCACCTGACCCGGATCCGGCGCTCGCACGGCTGTCGCGGCCGCGACGGGCGGGACTACCGTGGCGGCACCGCGGGTGGAGAGGGCGAGGCGGGCCAAGGGGAACGTCATGCTGGACGAGGCAACGGTCGCGTTGGCGGCGTCGGTGGGTTCGGGTGTTCTGCAAGCCGCCGGAACGGACGTCTGGCAGGTGTTCCGGGACCGGCTGGCCCGGCTGCTCGGGCGGGGGAACCGGCAGCAGGAGGCCTCCCAGCAGGCACGTCTGGACCGGACGGCGGCCGAACTGGCGGCAGCCGGGCCGGACGCCGACCGGGGCGTGTTCCGCGGGCCGGCCGGGGTGCAGCGCGGCAGCGGGAACCTCCAGGTCAACTTCCACGAGCACCGCACGGGCATCCTCTCGGCCTGCGCGTGCCCGTCGGCGCGGGCGACCTCACCCCGGTGCAGGACACCTGCACCGGCGCCGCCGACCGGACGTGGACCCTGGCCCAGCGGGACGACGGCGCCACCCGTGCGCTGCGCAACGCGGACAGTGGCCGGTGCGTCGGCGTGACGGGTACGGAGAACTTCACCCCGGCACGCCTGTTCACCTGTACCCCCGCGCAGGAGGACGGGCCGCGCTGGGAACTGCTGTGGGGATCCGGGGCCCGGGCCGGGCACTTCGTTCTGCGCGGCGCCGGCAACGCCAAGTGCCTGGTGGTGCAGGGCATCGAGGCGACCCGGCCCGCGGTGCAGACCTCATGCGCCGAGGCGTACCCCGATCAGTGGTGGCACCTCACCCCCTGAGCCCGGCGCCCCCCGGCGCCGGGTGCCCCACCCGCCGGGGGCCTGCGGAACAGGCCGGCCCAGAGGAAACCTTCGCCGAAGCGGGGGGACTCGGGCGGTTCGTCGTTCATGCGG
The DNA here is from genome assembly GCF_040296485.1 of Streptomyces sp. NPDC002138. Taxonomy (NCBI): domain Bacteria; kingdom Bacillati; phylum Actinomycetota; class Actinomycetes; order Kitasatosporales; family Streptomycetaceae; genus Streptomyces; species Streptomyces sp. NPDC002138. The sequence continues at coordinate 101,419 of NZ_JBEOXE010000012.1, forward strand.
CGGAGTTCGACCTCCGTCAGGTCGGCGAAGAGGGCGCGGAGCGACTCCGCGGTGTAGGCGAGGCCGCCGTGGAGTCGGGATTCGCCGTAGAACTCGGCGTCCGGCAGTTCGGAGCCCATGCCCGCCTCACCCGCGGCGAAGCAGGTGAGCGAGAAGTGGCCACCGGGGGCCAAGGACCTTTCCAGGAGGGCGAGGTAGCTGATCCGGCGGTGCGGCGGCAGGTGGTGGAAGCAGCCCGAGTCGAGGATCAGATCGTAGGGGCCGCTCCAGGCGGCCGGGTCCGGGTCGAAGATGTCGCCGTGGTGGAAGCGGACGTCGAGACCCGCGTCCGCCGCGCGCTCACCGGCCCAGGCGAGGGCCGCCGGGGAGAGGTCGACCGCGTCGACCTCGAAGCCGAGCGAGGCGAGGTGCAGGGCGTTGCGGCCGGGGCCGCAGCCGAGTTCGAGCGCACGGCCGGGCGCGATCAGGCCGCGGTCGAGGGCCGAGGCGAGGTGCTCGTCCGGTTTCGCCACGAAGAACGGCACGGGCCTGCTCCGGTCCGCGTAGAACCCGTCCCACCAGTCGGCCGCCCCGGCCGTCCAGCGGTCGGATTCCGGCGCGAACAGGCCGTCCATGAGCTGGAGTACGTCGTCGATCGTGCGGATGTGCCGGTCCATCCGGCCCCCCTTTCCCCGAGGGGATCACGGTAGGCCGCGCGCAGGAAAAAGACCAGGTCAGACCCTGTCCGGCGAGGGCTCAGGCGCTCCTCTCGCGGGCTGCCGCCGAGGAGGTGGAGGCCCCCACCCGACCCCCGGACGCAAGATCGCCCGAGGGCCCGCCAGGGGGCGCCGTGGGGCCGCGAGCGGCGCCGCCCGGGTGGGTTTCCGGATCAGTCGGCCGCGCGTCCGGCCTCGGCCGAGGCGGCCGTCAGGATGCCGTCCAGGAGGCCGGGGAAGAGCGCGTCCAGGTCACCCCGGCGCAGGTCGTTCAGCTTGGTGGTGCCGCGGTAGGTCTGCCGCACGACCCCGCTCTCGCGCAGGACCCGGAAGTGGTGCGTGGTGGTCGACTTGGTCACCGGCAACTCGAAGTACGAGCAGGCCAGTTCGCCGCTGCCCTGCGCCAGCTCGCGCACGATGGACAGCCGCACCGGATCGGAGAGGGCGTGCAGCACGCTTTCCAGCCGGATCTCGGCGGGAGTGGGGTGGTCGAGGGAACGGGCGGTGGCGCTGGGCTCCGTCATGTGTGCTCCTCCACTCGCTGGACACCACAATGGTACGAGAACCATCGTAGTACATCGCGAGCGCGGAGGCCCCGCGGATGCCGTCCCTCGCGGCCGAACGGCGCGGTCACGACCGGTGGTACTGCCGCGGGCGGCGGATCTCCGCCCCCAGCTCACCGGCCGCGCGGCGGGCCCAGTACGGGTCGCGCAGGAGTTCCCTCCCGAGCAGCACCGCATCCGCCTCAGCATTGGCCACGATCTTCTCGGCCTGCGCCGGCTCGGTGATCAGCCCCACGGCAGCCGCCGGCAGTCCGGCCTCCGCCTTCACCCGCGCGGCGAACGGCACCTGGTAGCCCGGGCCGACGGGTATCCGCACGTGCGGGGCGAGCCCGCCGGTGGAGACGTCCAGGAGGTCGACCCCGTGCTCCCGCAGCACGGCGGCCAGACGGACCGTCTCATCGGCGGTCCAGCCACCCTCCTCGAGCCAGTCGGTGGCGGATATCCGGAAGAACAGAGGGAGTTCCTCGGGCCATTCGGCCCGCACCGCGTCCACGACGTCGACGGCGAAGCGGATCCGGTTCTCGAAGGAACCGCCGTAGGCGTCGGTGCGCCGGTTGCTGTGCGGGGAGAGGAACTCCCCGATCAGGTAGCCGTGGGCGCCATGGATCTCGACGACCTCGTAACCGGCGGCCAGCGCACGCCGGGTGGCGGCCGCGAACTGCTCCACGACCTCCTGGATCTCCTCCACCGTCAGCTCGTGCGGCACGGGGTGGCCGTCGGCGAAGGGCACCGGGCTCGGGGCGCTCGGCCGCCAGCCGTGCCCCTCGGGGCCGACCGGAGCGCCACCGCTCCACGGCGCGTCGGTCGAGGCCTTCCGTCCCGCGTGGGCGATCTGAATCCCGGGAACGGTGCCCTGCGCCTTGAGGAAGCCGGTGATCCGGCGCAGCGCCTCGACCTGGGTGTCGTTCCAGATGCCGAGGTCGTACGGGGAGATCCGGCCCTCCGGGGAGATGGCGGTGGCCTCCTGGAGGATCAGGCCCGTGCCACCCGTCGCGCGGGCCGCGTAGTGCGCGAAGTGCCAGTCCTGGGCCACACCCGCCTGCGGCCCCGCGGGCTCGGCGCTGTACTGGCACATCGGGGCCATCCACACGCGGTTGGGCGCGGTCACCGAGCGGAGGGTGTAGGGCTCGAACAGGGTGGCACTCATCTGGGATCTCCACGGGATGCGGCCGGCGGAGCCGGACACGACGAATAAGTACGAGATCCACCGTACTACGGAATCCCTCGTACTACGAGACCTCTCGTACAAGTTCTTCGAGTTCCGTCCGCAGCGCCCGCGCCAGCGCGTCCAGATCGGGCACGGCGGCCCCGTCGGCGACCAGCCCGAAGTGGACCACGCCCCGATAACTGGAGACCGCCACGGCCAGCGCGTGCCCCTGGGCCAGCGGAGCAAGGGGGTAGACCTCGCGGACCGTGCTGCCGCCGAGCGAGAAGCTGAAGCCGGGCAGCGGCACGCTGGTGACCAGGATGTCGAAGAGCAGCCGCGCCGCCTGGGCCAGCAGCGGGCCGCCGAGCCGATGCCCGAGCGGGTGCACGTGGTCGGCGAGCAGCGCGACGGCTCCGGCACCCCGGGCCGGGCCGGCCTCCTTGTTCCGGTCCATCCCCGCACGCACGGCGCCCAGGCGGCGCAGCGGCTCGCTCTCGGCGACCGGGAGCCGCAACAGGTAGCCCGAGAGCCGGTTCCCCGCACCGGAGCCGTCCGCGGAGCGGCGCCGGGAGACGGGTATCAGGGCGCGCGGCCCGGACGCCTCGCCCACCGGTTCCCCGCGCCCGGCCAGCCAGCGCCGCAGGGCGCCCGCGACCAGGGCGATCAGCACGTCGTTGACGGTGCCTCCGGCGACCTTGCGGATCCGGTTCACCTCGTCGAGGCCGAGCGCGACCCCGGCCAGCGCCCGGGTGCCCGCCGGGCCGCCGCTCTCGGCACTGAGCCCGTCGGGAACGCCGAGGGGCAGCCCCGACCGGGCCACGGCGGCGCCGATCTCCAGGGCCTGGCCCACGTCCTGGGCCCGCGCGGCCAGCGTCCCGGGCAGCCGCCGCAGCGCCGAGCGGGACGCGGGTCCGGGGCGGCCGGGGCTCCGCGTGGCGGCCCGGGCCGTGGGGCGCGCGGAGCCCCGTACCGGCAGCCCCTCGTCGAACAACCCGGCGGCCAGGGCGAGCACACCGAGCCCGTCGGACAGGGCGTGATGGAACTTGAACAGCACCGCGAAGGTCTCCGGGTCCGGGCCGGCCAGCACGTGCGCCTCCCACGGCGGCAGCCCGCGCTCCAGCGGCCGGGCCATCAGCGGACCGGCGGCGGCGTGCGGATCGGCGTTCCCGTCCGCGTCGGTGCTGCCGTGCCGTACGAGGAACACGTGCCGGGCCGGGTCGAAGTCCCGGGCGGGCGACCAGGCGGCCGCGCCCACCGGCAGCAGGACGTCGTGGATCCGGCGGCGCAGCCGGGGCACGTCGCCGCACCGCTCGGCGATCAGCGCGGCCGCCCGGGCGGCGGCGTCCGGACCGGCGGCGTCGAACACGCCGAGCGCGCCGAGGTGCATGGGGTGGGAAGCGGATTCGATCCGCCAGAAGGCGAGGTCGAGCGGGGGAAGGTGCTCGGTGGCCACAGATCGCCTCTCACAGGGCAGTAGAAGCCAGAAGTGAATCCTTTCCGGCCCCGTACGATCAAGTAACCAGCTGGCTTGATCCATCCCTCGATCACTATCGATCAGCAGGTCAGCGCGCCCTCGCGCCCCGAAGCGCCTGCCGGGTCACTGTCAGTGGTCGGGTGCAGACTGGCCGGAAAGGGATTTCCCCAAGGACAACGACGTCCGGGAGGTGTCGGCCATGTCCGACGTGCTACTGCTCGCAGGAACCCGCAAGGGACTCTTCATCGGCCACCGGGAGGCCGGGGGCCGATGGGTGTTCGACCCACCCCACTTCAACGCCCAGGCCGTCTACTCCGTGGCCATCGACCGGCGCGGCCCCGCGCCCCGGCTGCTGGTCGGCGCGGACAGCCTGCACTGGGGGCCGTCCGTCTTCCGCTCCGACGACCTCGGAGCGACCTGGCGCGAACCAGCCGCGCCCGCCGTCAAGTTCCCCCAGGACACCGGCGCTTCGCTGGAGCGGGTCTGGCAGCTGCACCCGGCCGGGCCCGAGGCCCCGGACGTGGTGTACGCCGGAACCGAGCCGGCGGCCCTGTTCCGCTCCACCGACCGGGGCGAGAGCTTCGAGCTGGTGCGCCCGTTGTGGGACCACCCCACCCGCTCGTCCTGGGTGCCCGGGGGCGGCGGGGAGGCCGTGCACACCGTGCTCACCGACCCGGCCCGTCCGGAGGCGGTGACCGTCGCGGTCTCCACGGCCGGGGTGTTCCGCACCGAGGACGGCGGCGAGAGCTGGACGCCGTCCAACGAGGGGGTCTCCGCGGTCTTCCTTCCCGACCCGCACCCCGAGTTCGGCCAGTGCGTCCACAAGGTCGCCCGGGACGCGGGCGACCGGAACCGCCTCTACCTCCAGAACCACTGGGGCGTCTACCGCAGTGACGACGCGGGCGCGCACTGGACGGACATCGGCGGCGGCCTGCCCTCCGACTTCGGGTTCGCGGTGGCCGCCCACCCCCACCACCCCGACACGGCCTACGTCTTCCCGATCAACGCCGACTCCGACCGGGTCCCCGCCGGGCACCGCTGCCGCGTCTTCCGCACCCGCGACGCCGGAGCCACCTGGGAGCCGCTCAGCGCCGGGCTGCCCGCCGGCGACCACTACGGCACGGTGCTGCGCGACGCGCTCTGCACGGACGACGCCGACCCCGCGGGCATCTACTTCGGCAACCGCAACGGCGAGTTGTACGCGAGCGCCGACGACGGGGACAGCTGGCGGCTGCTGGCCGAGCACCTGCCGGACGTGCTGTGCGTCAGGGCCGCCGTCATCGGCCGTCGGCCCGAATGAGCGGGCCGCCGGATCAGTCCGCCGGATCAACTAGAGTTGGGCGGCGTGGCAGTACGACCTTTGAACGAGATCGTCGAGCCGGGCTGGGCCCGCGCTCTGGAACCGGTGGCGCAGCAGATCGCCGCGATGGGCGACTTCCTGCGCGCCGAGATAGCGGCGGGCAGGACGTACCTGCCGAGCGGGGCGAATGTCCTGCGCGCCTTCCAGCAGCCCTTCGACGAGGTGAAGGTGCTGATCGTCGGGCAGGACCCCTACCCCACGCCGGGGCACGCGGTCGGGCTGTCCTTCTCCGTCGCCCCGGACGTGCGCCCGGTGCCCGGAAGCCTCGACAACATATTCCGGGAGCTGCACAGCGATCTCGGCGTGCCCCGGCCGGCGAACGGCGACCTCACCCCCTGGACCCGCCAGGGCGTGCTGCTGCTCAACCGGGCCCTGACCACGGCTCCGCGCAAGCCCGCCGCCCATCGGGGCAAGGGCTGGGAAGCGGTGACGGAGCAGGCGATCCGGGCACTGGTGGCGCGCGGCAAGCCGCTGGTATCGGTGCTCTGGGGTCGGGATGCCCGAAATCTGCGGCCCCTGCTCGGGGAGCTGCCGGCCCTGGAGGCCGCGCACCCCTCCCCCATGTCCGCCGACCGGGGGTTCTTCGGCTCCAGGCCTTTCAGCAGGGCAAATGACCTGCTGGTCCGCCAGGGATCACAGCCTGTGGACTGGCGCTTGCCGTCCGTCAGTTGATCGTATCTGACCTTCACCGGATAAATACGGACAGATGCCGCTCGAGTGGGCCCTGCCCGAACGGGGGGTCCGGGAAAGCCAGTAGCATGCGGCGCCATGAGCTCCCCCACTGGGCCCGCGAATGGCCTGCCCGTACGAATGCCGCGACCCCGCCAGACCGGACGGCACCGCCGGCCCGAGCCCGCGGTGGCGCCCGAGGGCGCGCCCGCGCTGGTACTCGCCGTGCCCGGTGCCCCATCGGCCGCCTCGCGCGGCTACGCGGAGGAGATCCTGAGCATCGGGCGCTCCGAGCTGCCCGGTCTGGACGCGCACATCGGTTTCCTCGAGGGCGATGACACCGAGGGCGCCGAGTTCCCCGGCCTCTCGGGCGTCCTGACCGCCATCGCGCACCACCGCGCCGCGCGAGCCGAGTTCGCGCGCTCGACCGGCCAGGACGTGCCCCCGCCCAGCGGGCCGGACGCCGTGGTGGTCCCGCTGCTGGTCGGCCCCGACAGCGATCTGCTGCGCCGGATCCGCCAGGCGATGATGGACTGCGCCGCCGCCGTCGAGCTGGCCGACGTGCTCGGTCCGCACCCGCTGCTGGCCGAGGCCGTGCACGTGCGGCTCTCGGAGGCCGGCCTGGCCCGCGCCGACCGCGCCCGCCTGTTCACGGTGACCACCGCCGCCGACGGCATCATCCTGGCCACCACCGGCGGCCCGGAGGCCGTCCAGGCCGCGGGGATCACCGGCATGCTGCTGGCCGCGCGCCTCGCGGTGCCCGTGATGGCCGCCGCCCTGGACCAGGAGGGCTCCGTGGCCGCCGTCGCCGAGGAGCTGCGCCAGTCCTCCGGCGCCGTCCAGCTGGCGCTGGCCCCGTACCTGATCGGTCCGGAGGCCGCCGACGGCCTGCTCGACACCGCCTGCAAGGAGGCCGGCTGCGCCACGGCCGACGCGCTCGGCGCCTACCCGGCGCTCGGCAAGCTCGCCGTCGCGCAGTACAGCCGCGCCGCGGGGATCACCCTGGACGCCCCGGTGCACTGACCGACCACGCACGCACGAGGGCCCGCGCCCGGATCATCGGATCCGGGCGCGGGCCCTCTGCTGTGGCTGGGCCGCCGCCGGTCAGCCGAAGACGACACAGGTGGCGGCGGGCACCGCGGCGGATCCGGCGCGCCGCGGCAGGCCGGTCAGCGGGTCCACGTCGAACCAGGTGACGTCCCCGGAGTGCTCGTTGGCGGCGTAGAGCCGCCGCCCGGCAGGGTCGAGGGCCAGGTCGCGCGGCCACCGGCCGCCGCACGGGACGCTGCCCGTGAGCTGCGGCTTCCCGCCGTCGCCGGAGAGGGCGAAGGAGGCGATCGTGTCGATGCCCCGGACGGCCGCCCAGAGGAACTGCCCGTCGGGCGAGACGACGACGGCCGAGGGAGAGGGCCGTGCGGGCCCTGAGACGCCCTCTGGGGCGACCGGAACCTCGCCGACCGGTTCCACTGCCCCGGCGGCCGCGTCCCACCGGCAGACGGTCAGCAGTGGCCGCAGCTCGTTCAGTACGTAGAGCAGCGAGCCGCCGGGGTGGAAGGCGAGGTGGCGGGGGCCGTTGCCCGGGGGCAGCGCCGTTTCGGAGTGCACCCGCAGCGCCCCGGTGTCCGGGTCGAGGGCGCACACGCGCACCGAGTCGGTGCCGAGGTCCACGCTGAGCACCCAGCGGCCGCCGGGATCGGGCAGCACCTGGTGGGCGTGCGGCTCCGCCTGCCGGTCGGCGTCGGGGCCGGAGCCGTGGTGGCGCAGCACCGACGCCGGTCCGGCGGGGCGGCCGTCGGCGGCGAGGGCGAGCGTACTCACGCTGCCCGAGGTGTAGTTCGCGGTGAGCAGGCGGCTCCCGGCGACGCTGAGGTGCGTGGGGCCGGAGGCGTCCACGGCGGCCGGGGAGCCCAGCGGCTCCAGACCCGCCGACTCCGAGGGCCGGAAGGCGCCGACGGCGCCGCGCTTCGTCTCGCTGACCGCGTAGAGCACGCCGCCGTCCGCGCCGAGGGCGAGGTAGGAGGGGTCGGTGAGGGCGTCGGTGGTGGCGAGCGGCGTCAGGGCGCCGGTCGCCGGATCGACGGCCGCGGTGGTGATCCCGAGGCCACCGGTGGACGTGAACGAGCCGATGTACGCACGCCGCCCGCGCCCCGCCCGCTCCGCGACCCCGTCAGCCCTGTCCGCCCCACCGGCCCCATGGTCCGGGCCTCCGCGCCCGGCCGCCCGCCCGCTGCCCCGGTCCGTACTTCCCACGGTCTTCCCCTCTCCGTCGGTTCGTCGGGCCGACGATAACAGGAGGTCTAGACCAGATTCCGGCCAAGGGCCCGATCCCGCGCTCCGGCGTGTTGGACGTACGCCGGGCTCTGGCGCCGGTCCTCGTAGGTGCGGTGGAAGACCGGGGTCGCCGAACCCGACATCGGGGGCACGATCCAGGACCACTCCGCCCCCACCTCGCGCCCCTTGCGCTCCTCCCGGTCGATGTGGGACAGGAAGCGCCGGGACTCCGTGTGGTGGTCGGCGATGGTGACCCCGGCCCGGTCGAAGGAGTCCAGCACCGCCCGGTTCAGCTCGACCATCGCCCGGTCCTTCCACAGCGAGCGGTCGCTCGAGGTGTCCAGGCGGAGCCTGCGGGCGACCTCGGGGAGGAGGTTGTAGCGGTCCTCGTCACCGAGGTTGCGGGAGCCGATCTCGGTGCCCATGTACCAGCCGTTGAAGGGGGCGGCCGGGTAGTGGATGCCGCCGATCTCCAGGCACATGTTGGAGATCGCCGGGACCGCGTGCCAGCGCAGTCCCCAGTCCGCCCAGTGGTCGCCCTCCGGGTGCGCGATCGGCACTTCCAGCACCGCGTCCTCGGGGAGTTCGAACCAGCGCGGCTTGTCGTCGCGGCCCTGGACGACCAGGGGCAGCAGGTCGAAAGCGGTGCCCCGGCCGCCGGTCCAGCCGAGTCGGCACAGGGCCCGGGTCAGGGACGCGTTGCGCGGGTCGCCGACGGGGATCGAATCCTCGTCGCCGTATCCGGCGTAACGGATCAGCTGCTCGCTCCAGATGAGCGGACCGGGGCGCCCCGGCGCGTCCGGGGCGAAGATGGTGATCGTCGGCCGCACCCGGCCGCCGTTGGTCGCGTCCCGCAGGTGCTCGAAGCACTCGGCGGCTATCTCGTCGGCGCCGTCGATCCCTCTTCTGTCGCGCACGCGCAGCGAGTTCCAGTACAGCCGTCCTATGCAGCGGTTACTGTTGCGCCAGGCGACGCGGGCGCCGTGCACGACCTCGTCGTGGGTGTGCCGGTACGTTCCGCTCTCCGCCAGCTCGGCTCGTACAGCCTCGAGCCGGGCGCCCGGATCCCCCGCCTCCGGATTCTCCTGGTGGTACAGCCGGATGAACTCCCGTGCCTCTTCCCATACCTGATGGGCCGTCGACGGCTGTTGCAGAATTTCCATTTCGTGCGGTTACCCCCTGTCCGGGCAGATCCACCCTGTACATGTCAGATGCATGTGCGATGGGCCCTCACTCTTTGTACGGGCCGCAGGTCAGCGGCGTACGACAGGTGACCCCGGAACACTCGTTCGAGTGAATTCCTCTCAAATGCCTGCGCCCGCCCGGGCTTCGGCATAGGGTCCGCCGCAAAACCACAGGTCAACCGCTGGTTTCCGGCCACGGGCCGTAGCGCCGGGCCAGCTCCGCGAGCTCCAGGATCTGGTCGACCCGGTAGGTGCGCGGCCCCGGACCCGCGACCAGGTACCAGCGCCCGGCCGTGAGTAGTAGGGCCGTACGGCTCCGGCCGCCGCTCCCCACCGGTCGGCGCCTTCCAGCGGCGGTAGCGGAACGGCTTCGACTTCCTCACCGGCACCTGGGACGTGACCAACCGGTGGCGGACGGACGGCCGCGTGATCCGGGCCCGCTTCCGCTGGGCTCACCCACTGGACGATGGCCTTCAGCCGGCGCTGACCAGCGGGGAGGGGCGGTCCGAGCGCAGCGGGTGGGCGAGTTCGGTCAGGGCCGTCTCCAGCCCGTGCAGGTGGGCGAGGGCGGGTTCGGCCTGGGGCGGGCGGGACGCGGCGGCGGAGGTCCGCTCCGGGGCGTGGCCGTGGCCGAGGCCGGTGATGGGCGCGGTGAGCGCTTCCACCGCGGCCTCCACCCGCCAGCAGGCGGCGGCGAGGCGGGCGTCGTGGGAGGCCGAGGGGTCGGCCGCGATGGCGGCGAGGCCGCGCACCTCGCGGGCGCAGTCGTCCAGCAGGTCGATGACCCGCCTGGCCCGGGCGCGCCGGTCCCGGAAGGGGCTGAGCGGGTGCACGAGGGGCGCGAGTGCCATCCGTACGCGCGCCAGCAGCAGCTCCAGCTCGGCGGCGTGCGGGGCCGGGTCGGCGGTGGGCGAACCCGCGAGGCGGGCGGCGGCGGCCGCGGTGGCGGCGTGCACGCAGCGCAGGGCGCGCTGGATCCAGGCGTCGTTGGTGGCGTGGGTGGTGACGGGCAGGACGAGGACCACGGCGAGCGCGGCGCACACCGCCCCGACCCCGGTCTCGACCAGGCGCAGGACCAGCAGGGCCGGGTTCAGGACGCCGAGCAGGCCGTAGAGCAGGCCGGCCATGACGGTGACGGCGAGCATCATCCAGCTGTACGACACGGCGGCGGTGTAGAAGATCCCGAAGACGCAGACGGCGACCAGGGCGGCCGTGGGCGCGGGGGCCCCGTGCAGCGGGATCGCGATCAGGAGTCCGACGGCGATGCCGATGACCGTACCGAGGACCCGGCGGAAGCCCCGGACCAGGGTCTCGCCCCGGGAGGTGGTGTTGACGAAGATCCACCAGGTGGTGCCGACGGCCCAGTACCAGCGGTCCTCGGAGAAGAACTGGCCCAGGGACAGGGCGACCGCGCAGGCGGCCGTGGCCTGGAGCGCCTGGCGGGTGGTGGGCCGGGCGAGGCCGCGGCCGGGCAGCCCCGGGGGCACGGCGGCGGGCGGGGTGCGCCGCTCGATGGGCCACAGCAGGAACCGCACGGTGCCCGCGGCGAGCAGCGCGAGCCCGACGGCGGCGTACAGCTCGGGCAGCTGGGCGGGGACGGCGTGCAGGAACTGGGTGGTGAAGAAGCTCATGAAGGCGAAGATGCCGAGGGCGTGCCCGCGCGGCCCCCACCGGCGGGCGTAGACCCCGCCGAGGACTACGGCGAGGAACGCGGCGTCACGGGCGAGCGCGATGCCGTGCAGGGAGGTGGCCAGGGCGAGTACCGGGAATCCGGCCACCGGCAGCAGGGCCGTGGTGATCCGCTGGGCCCGCACGTCGGCGTCGGTGACGGTGAACAGGGCCAGCAGTGCGGCCAGGCCCCCGGTGATGGAGGCGGTGAGCGACAGGCCGCACAGTTCGGCGACGGTGACCGCGAGGCCGATCCCGGCCACCGCGCGCAGTGAGTTGCGCAGTCTCAGACGCCCCGGATCCGGAGCCACGAACATCCTCTTCACGGCGGTGTGCCGCCCCCCTTGCGATGGTGCGCTCGCCGGTCCCGCGACGGCCCGGGGTGGTGGGCGTGGGCAGGCACGGCGAAGGCACCGTGCTCCGGAACGGCCTCGTCGCCGTCCGGCGCTGCACGGCGCCGTAAGTACATGGATACGGCACAGATAACCATCCGGAGGCCCACTGGCTCAACTCCTGGTCCCTCCACTGGGCCATTGGCCCAGCCCATGGGCCGGGGTCCCGGCCAGGGGCGGACCGACGGACCAGCTTCCCGGGCGGGCGCTCACGCGAGGTGCGCGAGGCTCTCCGCGGCCGCTCCCGGCAGCCAGTCCTCGACCCGGGAGAAGTCGAAGCCGAGGCGGGCGGCCCGCCCGTTGTCCATGGCGTAGGAGCGGTCGAAGGAGAACGGGGAGGCGGCCCCCTCGGCCACGGTGCGGTAGCGGGGGCGGACCCCGGCCTCGGCGCCGATCAGTTCGCTCAGCCCGGTGACGTCGAGCGCGCCGTGGGAGGCGGCGTTGACGGGGCCGGTGAAGGTCCCGGCCGCCGCCCAGCGCAGGAAGCGGGCGATCTCCCGGTGGTGCACGAAGGAGGTCGGCCGGGGGTCGGGGTGGACGTCGACGGGGCGGCCCGCGGCGATCCGCTCGGTGTAGTGGGCGAGCCGCCCGGTGAAGTCCTCGCCTCCGCCGCCGAGCACGTGGGCCGTCCGGACGGAGACGGTGTCGAACTCCGGGTCGCTCAGCAGCACCGCCTCGGCGCGGCGCTTGCCTTCGGCGTAGGCGGTGGCGGGGTCCGCGCCACCGTCGGTGTCCCGGGCGGCGGGCAGGGCGGCCAGGTCGAGGTGGCCCTCGGTGAGCGGGGCCGCCGCCGGTCCGGGGGGCGGGGTGGCGAAGGTGGCGGGGTCGTACACCTCCATCGTCGAGGTCATCACGTACCGGCCGGTGCGGCCCGCGAAGACCCGGCGGGCCAGCTCGGCCTGGCGCGGGGTGTAGCAGATCTGGTCCACGACCACGTCGAAGGTGCGCGTGCCCAGGGCCGCGCGGAGCTGCCGCTCGTCGTCGCGGTCGGCGACGAGGGTGGTGGTTCCGGGCAGCGGCTCGGTGGAGCCGCGGTTGATGACGGTGACGTGGTTCCCGGCGTCCCGCTCCAGCGTGACCAGGTGCTTGCCGAAGTACCGGCTTCCGCCGATGACGCATATGTTTCGCATGCCGTCGAATATGCCGCCGCCCGGTCCCCAGCGGAACCGGTCACCGACTGAACGCGTCGTAAGGAAAACTGATGATCGATGTCCAGCGGCTGCGCGTGCTGCGGGCCGTCGCCGAGCACGGCAGTTTCAACAAGGCGGCCGGATCGCTGCTGCTGACCCCGTCGGCGGTCTCGCAGCACATCGCGGCGCTGGAACGGACGCTCGGCCACGCGGTGGCGGTGCGCAGCACCCGGGGGGTCACGCTCACCGAGGCCGGCCGGCTCCTGGTCGGGGCGGCGGAGGCGATCTCCGACGAGCTGGACCAGGTACGGGCCCGGATCGAGCGGATCGGCGCGGCGCGCCCCCGGCTGACCCTCGCCACCTTCACGAGCGGTGGCCGGCATCTGCTGCCGGTGGCGCTGGCACGTTTCGTGGCCGCGCATCCGGAGGTGGAGCTGACCGTCCTGGAGGCCGAGCCCGAGCAGGCGGTGCCGATGGTGCGCCGGGGCGCGGCCGATCTGGCGCTGACCTACCGCTTCGACGGGCCGGTGCCCGCCGGTCCCGGCGGGCGCCCGGCGCTCGACTGGACGCCGCTGATGGAGGATCCGCTGTCGGTGGTGCTGCCGCGCGGCCACCGTTTCACGGGCCGCGCCTCGCTCGGGCTCGGGGAGCTGGCCGCCGAGCGCTGGGTGCTGGGCTGCCTGAAGACGGAGGCGTATCTGCGCAAGTACGCGGCGCAGGCCGGTTTCGAGCTGCGGGTCGCGGCTTCCACGACCGACTACTTCTTCGCGCAGTCGCTGGTCGCGGCGGGCGTCGGGGTCTCGCTCGTGCCGTCGGTCTCGCTGGCGCCCGGGCCGGGCGCGGTGGCCGTGGAGGTCGATCCACCGCGCCCCGCCCGTCAGATCGGGGTGATCGCGGCGCGTGGGCGCGCGCCTCAGCCGTACGTGGGGACCCTGACCGGGGCGCTGCTCGCGGAGGCGGGAGCGGGTGCGAGAGCGGGTACGGGAGCGGTCGCGGGCGGCGCCCCGGGTGCCGTCAGGGAGTGAACGTCCAGCGCTGGGCGGGGGTTCCCGCGCAGGCGGCCCGGCCGAGGGTGGTGCCGTTGGCCGTGCCGGAGCCGGTGGGGACCAGGCACTGACCGCCGCCGCGCAGGCTGCCGTCCGGGCCCTGCTGCCAGCTCTGGGCGGCCGGCACCGGCGCCGGGGCGCAGGCCCGTACCGTCACGGCGCCGGTGGCTCCGGCCGTGGCGTCGAGGCAGACCCCGCCGAGGCCGGTGATCCGGCCGTCGCTCTGGAGGCTCCAGCGCTGGTTGGGGCCGCCGTGGCAGGTGTACAGGGTCGGTTCGGTGCCCGGCGCCGTGGCGCTGTGCGGCAGGTCGGCGCAGGTTCCCGAGGCCGCGTTGACGAGGGTGGCGTCGGTGGGCAGCGGCGCGGGGCGTCCGGTGAGCGTGATCTCGGCCGCGCTGGTCCAGGGCCCCCGGCCGCCCGCCTCGGTCAGGGCTCTCAGCCGCAGGTAGCGCCCGGTCTTCGCGGACAGCGGTACGGTCTTGGCCGCCGCGGTGTCGGGGAGCGTCCCGGTGGCCACCGGGGAGCCCCAGTCCGTGGTGCTGTCGGAGACGTAGACCTCGTAGCCGCCGATCCGGCCGTTGCTGCCGCCGTCCTGGCGGGGCAGGTAGCCGAGGCCGTCCACCGCGTAGCGGGCGCCGAGGTCGATGCGGATCTCGTGCGGCAGGGCCGCCGGGGTGCCGGAGGACCAGGCGGTGTGCCAGAGGGTGGCCGGGTCGCCGTCGAAGGCGTTGACGGCGGCGCCGCTCTCGGCGCCGGTCTCCTGGCTGTCCGCGGAGAGCAGGGACCAGCCGGTCTGCGGGACGGGGGTGCCGGAGGCGGGTATCGGCCGGGCCGCGGGGATCGTCGTACCGACGGCGGAGACGGTGAAGGCGCCCGCCTTCGTCCCGGTCTTGACCCACAGCACGCCCGCGCGGTCGGCCGGGTCGAAGAACCATCCCGTCGCGGCCGCGTCGTAGGCGCTCTTGGAGGTCAGGCGGTCGAGGGCCGCGCCGTCCGCGGTGACGGTGGAGGGCGCCGAGCCCACGTGGAGGGTGAGTTCGTAGCCCCGGGAGGCGGGCTTGCCGGTGTAGCTGCCGGTGGACGCGCCGATGGAGACGGTGACCGTGCCGGGGCCGGTGGCGGGGGCGGTGACGTCGACCTGCTGGTGGGCGGACGCCCCGTTCTGGTAGGCGCGGGTGAGGCCGTCGTCCTCGTACAGGGAGAAGGCGGAGGCCCCGCGCGGGGTGATGTCGTAGGTGAGGGTGGAGACCGGCTTCTCCCCCGCGTAGTTCATCTGCGGCCACATCGGCACGATGGCGCCGCCCTTGACGAACAGGGGCAGCGTGTCGAGGGGCGCGGCGTAGTTGTTCAGCCAGCCCGGTCCGGCGTAGGTCGTCCCGGTCCAGTAGTCGGTCCAGGTGCCGGCCGGGAGGTAGATCCCGTCCCGCACGGCGGTGTCGGAGACGACCGGGGCGACGAGGAAGGAGTCCCCGGCCATGAACTGGCCGCTGGTGAGGTTGCCACGGGCCACCGGGTCGCCCGGATAGTCCAGGACCATCGCGCGGGTACTGGGCACGCCGGTGTCGTGGGCGACGGCGCTCATCGTGTAGAGGTACGGCATGAGCCGCATCTTGAGCTGGAGGTACTTGCGGTTGATGGACTGGTACGGCTCGGCGAACCGCCAGGGCTGCTTGTCCTGGTAGCCCGCGGCCGGGCCGGTCGCGCCCCAGCCGGACATGGTCATGAAGGCCGGGGTGAAGGCCTTCCACTGGAGGTCGCGGACGTAGGTCTTGGGGCTGCCGCCGAAGATGCCGTCGACGTCGCCCGAGGCGTAGTTCAGGCCGGACAGGCCCGCGCCCGCGATGGCGGGGACGTGCCAGCGCATGTCGTCCCAGGTGCCGTTGGTGTCGCCGGTCCAGACGACGGCGTTGCGCTGGGTGCCCGCCCAGCCGTCGACGGTCCACACGTAGCGGCGGGCGTCGGAGTTCTTCTCGATGCCGTCCACGGCCTGCTCGACTCCGGTGAAGGCGCTCTTGTACCCGCCGCCGATCCAGGCGACGTCCGTCTTGACGCCGCGGGTGCCCGCGGTGCCCACTTCGTCGGCGATGGAACCGAGGCCGGTGGAGGTCCACAGACCGGTCTGGAAGCCCTTGGCCTTCAACGCGTCGACGGTCGATTTGAGGGGCGCGGTGTAGCCGCAGCCGTAGCCGTCGTTGGGCAGGAACCAGCCGGAGGGCATGTCGGCGGCGCGGGCGTCGGTGGCGTAGCCGACGACGTCCGGGGTGGTCTGGTGGCGCAGCCGGTTGTGGTCCCCCTGGTATGCGGGGTTGGAGGCGTTGAAACAGTCGGCGTTGCCGAGTTCGAAGCCCCACATCGGCGCCATGAACGGTTTGCCGCTGACATCGGTGTAGGCGTCGAGCACGGACTTGAGGGAGTCGCCGGTGAAGTACCAGGCGTCGAAGCGGTTCTCGTTGTGGGTCAGGGTGCTGGGCGCGTCGAAGGCGTACGAGCCGGGGGCCCAGGTGTTGCGCATGACGCCGTAGTCGTTGGTGGACATGTAGAAGGGGGCCGGGCTGGCGTTGTCGTTCTCCCGCCATCTGTTGTCGACGGCCACCGGTACGGTCTTGCCGCGCAGCGCCCACTCCCCCAGGCGCAGGCCCGTTCCGTAGAACTGCTCGTCGGCGCCGCGCGCCAGGTACTGGGTGGTCTTGCCGCCGCCCCAGCTGGTCGGCCGGCTCTCCTGCCAGACCAGGGTGGAGTTGTCCGCGCGGTACACGGAGAACTGCAACGGCGTCTTGTTGACCCGGATCGAGAGGGAGCCGGTGGTGATCTTGTAGTAGCCGCCTGCGTCGGTGTACCCGGCGGTCACGGGGCCGAAGTCGGTGGTGGGGGCCAGGTCGGAACCCGCCGGGTCGTTGGTGAAGGCGCCGTCCGGGGAGAGCCAGAGCCGGAAGATGTCGGCCCGGGCGATCACCACGCGGACCTTGGCGCCGCTGGACGAGGTCACGGTGAAGGTGTTCCCGGACCGGCTGAGGCCGGTGGCGTTGCCCGCCGTGGACGCGGGGGCGGCGGGCGCCGCCTCCGCCAGGGAGGCGGCCGGTCCGGCGGCCGCCAGGCCCGCCGCGGCGAGGGCGCCGGCCAGCAGTGCGGCGAGCGGGACGCGGCGCCGGGCCGGGAGCGCGCCGGTGCGCCGGGTACGAGGGGTGGCGCGGGCGCGCCGGAACAGGGACGGGAGCGGTGGCAGGAGGTGGGGGGTGAGTCTCATGGGGCAGCTCCTCTGCGGTCCGGAGTGCGGACACAGCTCTTTGGCATGCACCCGGCAACATAGCGTCCGCACACGTTCCCGTGAAGGAAGCTGCTTGAAGTGACGCAATATCGCGCAGCTTCGAGCATCCCTCTCCTGCGGGACACGACTCACCGCCTGCCCTTTTCACACCTGTTGGTGGCGAACCGCGGTAATCGCTCGCGACTCTCCTACCGTGACGGCCAACCCGGTCGGGACCGCACCCGCGCCGGACGCGCACCGCACACGCACCGCACACGCACCGCACACGCACCAGGAGTGGGCACGATGGAGCACCGCACGACACCGCTACCGCAGGAACCCCGCCGCCGCCCGCGCACGACCGCGCGGCGCCGCTGGATCGGCGCCGTGGCCGCGGTCGTGGTGGCCGGGGCGGCGGCCGGATGTGCGCTCTCGTACTACGACGCGTTCTCGGACACGGGCGACGTCGTCCGCTTCGACGAGGAGCGGGCCCCGGTCGAGGCGGGCGCACCGCTCAAGCCCCCGGCCGATCCGCTGACCCGGATGCCGACCGGGCCGCATCCCGAGCTGAGGATCGCCGCCACCATCCCCGAGGACGGCACCAAGGTCATGGTGACGACCTTGGCCGGGAGGAAGTCCGGGTTCACGGGCAAGGTCTGGCTCTGGGTCCCGCCGCAGTACAAGGAGCCCGCGTACGCCCACAGCGGGTTCCCCGTGATGATCGCCCTGCCGGGCGGCCCGGGGTACCCGAACAACTACTGGATGGACCCGCACCTCAAGCTGGAGTCCAGCATCTCCAAGTGGTCCCGGGAGGGCAGCAGCCTGCCCTTCATCCTCGCCATGCCCGTCCTGAACCCGCAGACCGACAAGGGCGGCCTGTACTGGGACGGAAGCGACATCCCCGGCCAGCCCAAGATGGGCACCTGGCTGACCGAGGACGTCCCCGACCTCGTACGTTCCACCTTCCGCACGATCGCTTCGCGCGACGGATGGGCCTTCATGGGCAGCTCGTCCGGAGGCTTCGCCGGGCTGAAGGCGGTCCTGCAGAAGCCGGACCGGTTCAAGGCCGTGATCGCCGGAGGGCCCGACATCGTTCCCGATTCCCGTCTGTGGAACGGCCACCCGCGGGAGAAGGCCGAGAACAGCCCGCCGGAGCTCGCCCAGAAGATCCTGGACCGCCACGGCCCCGAGGTCTACCTGGCCTTCCAGGTCGGCACCAAGGGCAGCGACATCCGCAACCGCCCGCCCATCGAGAAGTTCATCGAGCGGTACGGGACGGGCCCGGTCAAGACGAAGTTCCAGGTGGACCAGGGCGGCGGCCACGATGCCTACAGCTACGTCCCCGGCATGTACGAGGGCGGTCTGATCCAGTGGATCAGCCGGCACATGCGGGGACCGGTGCCGACGGCATAGCGACGGCGTGGCGACGGCCGGGCGACGGCGGCGGCCCGCCGGGGCGCCGCGGTCAGTTGCCCTCGGTGATCGCCGGGGCGGGCTCGTTCTTGTAGCCGGCGGCGCCGAAGTTGTTCTTGACGAACTTCGCCCAGGAGCCATCCTGCTCCATCTTGCGCAGCGCGTCGTTGATCTTCTTCTGGAGTTCCTTGTCGCCCTTCTTGAGCCCGATGCCGTAGTTCTCCTTGCTCAGGTTCAGCCCGGCGAGCTTGAACTTGCCCTGGTTGCCGTCCTGGGCGGCGTACCCGGCGAGGATGGTGTTGTCCGTGGTCAGGGCGTCGAGCTGGCTGTCCTGGAGGGCGACGAGACACTCGGAGTAGCCGGGGAGCTCCAGCAGGTCCGCCTTGGGGGCGAGGCTGTTCCTGATGTTCTCGGCGGAGGTGGAGCCGGTCACCGAGCAGAGCCGCTTGTGGTTGAGGTCCTCGGCCTTGGTGATGTCGGTCTGCGAGGCGCGGACCAGCAGGTCCTGGTGGGCCAGGAAGTACGGTCCGGCGAAGTCGACCTTGGTCTTGCGCTTGTCGTTGATCGAATAGCTCGCGGCGACGAACTTCACCTCGTTGAACTGGATCAGCAGTTCGCGGTCGGAGCTGTAGACCTGCTTGAACTCGATCTCGCTGGGCTTGTAGCCCAGCTCCTTGGCCACGTAGCGGGCGACGTCCACGTCGAACCCGGAGAACGTGCCGTCCGCCGCCCGGTACCCGAGGCCCGGCTGGTCGAACTTGATCCCGATCGGAATCGTGTGCTCGGCGTCATTCTGCGCGCCGCACCCGGAGGTGGTCAGGGCTAGAGCGATCGTTGCGGCGACCGCACCGGCCTGGGAAACCTTCATGCTGGACTCTCTCCGTGGAAACGACTTGCTTGGAGAAGCTAGAAAGCCCATGAGCGCAGCGTCACTACATCTGAGGAAAACTTGAGGATAACGATCCGGGCGGACCCGAAGATCCTCATGACAGCATGAAGGGGTACGGGGGCAATGACGTGACCTGGAGGGGGAGTTCGGTGAGCGGAGTACGCAAGAGTCTGGCCCGGGTGGAGGTGGCGCTGAAATGGGATCCCAGCGCGTCCGGTTCGCCCGCGAATGATCTCGACATCATCGCGGCGGTGTACGCGGAGGGTGATCTCCGGGGCACGCCGGAGTACGTCGTCCACTTCGACCGGCGGGCCCCCGACGGCACCGTCACCCTGAACCGGGACAGCCGCACAGGTCAGGGGTTCGGCTTCGACGAGGTGATGACGCTCGAGCTCGACCGGATGTCGGAGCGGCTGCGCCGGGTGGTCGTGGGCGTGGTCGTCCAGAGCGACGACGACGCGAGGACCTTCGGCGACATCGGCGGCATGGCCCTGCGGATCCGCGAGGGGTACGTCGACCTCGTCGCCGAGGGCCCGGTCGCGGACGTGGCGGATGCCACGGCGGCCACCATCGCGGTGTTCACGCGGGACGACGCGGGGGCCTGGTCCCTGGACCCGGCCGTGCGCGGCTTCACCGCCGCCCCGCAGGAGTACCTGCGGATCATGGGCGGCGCCGCGTCCTGAAACGGACGCGGACCGGGTGGCGGCCGCTCCTGCAGGAGCGTCCGCCACCCGGTCCGCGGTGCGCTGCCACCGTCCCCACGAGGCAGCGCGGGCAGGCGGGCCGTCCGGTCATCGGAAGACGGCCGCCCGCCGGTCTTCAGGGGCCCGGAGGCAGGCCCAGTGCGGGGAGCAACGCGGCGTCGACGAAGCGGACGAGGTAGTCGGCGTCGGCGTAGCGGCCCTCCAGGACGGGGCGGATCCGCAGGACGCCCATCAGCTGCGCCGGGAGGAACTCCACGGCGGGGTGGCCCGCGACGATCTCGCCCCGGGCGACGGCCCGCGCGACCATCACGTCGAACGCCGCGAGCTCGGGCTCGACCAGCGCCTCGCGCAGGGCTCCCTGGAGCTCCTCGTCGTTCATGACGGCGTGGCCGAGGGCCTGGGTGAGGCGGGTGTCGTGGCCCGAGGTGCCCGCGGCGATCCGGGCGGCCTCGCGGAGGTCCCCGGCGAGGGTGCCGGTGTTCACGGCGGCGAGGGTGCGGCTGCGCCGGGCCGAGCGCAGGGCCGCGGCGACCAGCTGCGGCTTGGTCTTCCACTGCCGGTAGAGCGTGGACTTCCCGCAGTTGGCGCGGGCGGCGACGCCCTCCATGGTCAGGGCCTCGTAGCCGTGCTCGCGAAGCTGCTCGAGGACCGCGTCGAAGAACTCCTGCTCCCGCTCCGGGGTGATCTTGGAGCGGCGCGCGCCGGTGGCCGGCGTCGGCGACGACGTCATGGGCGGCTCTCCTTCGGCGACAACGGGTGCGGGGTGCGGTGCGCCGCGGTGCGGTGCCTCGCCCTTCGATACGGAAGCGTACCGGAACGCAGGCGTATCGGTACACTCTCGTATCGATACATTGTCGTATCGGTGGTTCCCCCTCGGGCACACCGGTAGGCGCCAGAGTCCAGAGGAATGAGAACCGGGGCATGACCCAGCGCACCACGGCCGTCGGGCGGCCCCGGGCGATACCCGAGCTGCTGCTCGTCGCGGCCCTCTTCGCCGTGTACAAGGGCGGCCGGATGCTGACGGCCGGCCACACCGACGCCGCCTTCCGCAACGCGGGCCGCGTCTGGGACGCCGAACGCGCCCTGCGCCTGCCGGGCGAGGGCCGGGTCCAGGACCTGCTCCTGCACAGCGACACGGTCGTCCACCTCGCGAACACCTACTACGCGGCCGTGCACTTCCCGGCCACCGCGGCCTTCCTGATCTGGCTGTACCTGCGCCGGCCCGGCCACTACCTGTGGGCCCGCCGGGTGCTGGCGGTGCTCACCGCCGTCGGCCTGGTCTTCCACCTCGGCTTCCCGCTGGCCCCGCCGCGGCTGCTCGGGGCCGCGCACCTGATCGACACCGGCCAGGTC
This sequence comes from Streptomyces sp. NPDC002138, assembly GCF_040296485.1. Classification (NCBI taxonomy): domain Bacteria; kingdom Bacillati; phylum Actinomycetota; class Actinomycetes; order Kitasatosporales; family Streptomycetaceae; genus Streptomyces; species Streptomyces sp. NPDC002138. Next base: position 122,621 of record NZ_JBEOXE010000012.1, read on the forward strand.
TACGGGCCGACGGTCTACGGCGCGGCGCCCGCGGCGGACACCATGGCCAACCAGTTCGCCGCGATGCCCTCGCTGCACTTCGGCTGGGCCCTGATGCTGGCGCTCGGCATGATCGCGGCCACCCGCGGGCGGTGGCGCTACCTCTGGCTGCTGCATCCCCTGCTGACCCTGACCGTGATCGTCGGCACGGCCAACCACTACTGGCTGGACGCCGCCGTGGCGACCGCGCTGCTCGGCGTCGCCCTGCTGGTGATCCCCCGGCCGGCCGCGGGGCGTACTCCGGGGCGCGGTTCAGGCCGGCCGGGCGACGAGACCGTGCTCGTGGGCCAGCACGACGGCCTGCGCGCGGCTGGACAGCGCGAGCTTGCTCATGCAGTGGTGGACGTGGGTCTTGACGGTGGCGGCGCTGAGGACCAGCCGCCGCGCGATGTCGGCGTTGGACAGTCCGGCGCCGACCAGGCCGAGCACCTCCCGCTCCCGCGGCGTGAGGACGTCCAGCCCGGGCCAGGGGGTCCGTACGACCGGGGCGCAGCCCGCGATCAGGCCCGTGAGGGCGCCGGGGCTGAAGAGCATCTCACCGGCGTGGACGGTTTCGATGGCGGCGAGCAGCCGCTCCGGCGGGGTGTCCTTGAGCAGGAACCCGCCCGCCCCCGCGCGTAGCGCCCGGTAGACGTACTCGTCCGTGCCGAAGGTGGTCAGGACGAGCACCCGGGGGCCGGGGCCGCCGGACGGGTCCGCGGCGGCGGCCGCCAGGATGCGCTCGGTGGCGGCGATCCCGTCCGTACCGGGCATCTGGACGTCCATCAGGATCACGTCGGGGCGGGTCTCGGCCGCCAGGCGCACCGCCTCCTCGCCGTCGGCCGCCTCACCGACGGGATCGAAGCCCGGCGCGGCCTTGAGCAATGCGGTCAGACCGGACCTGATCAGAAACTGGTCGTCGACGACGAGCACAGACGGCATCCGCGTTCCCTGCTTCCCGATGGATCTGGACGGCCCGGCCGCGCGCCACCGGCCCGCCCCTCACGCGACGGGGCTCGGCCGCGGCACCGGGACGGTCAGGCTGACCTCGAAGCCGCCTTCCGGGACGGAGCGCGCGACCACCGTGCCGTGGTAGATGGTCGCCCGCTCGCGCATGCCGATCAAGCCCTGGCCGGCCGGTCCGGGCCGCCTGACCGAAACCCGCTCCCGCGCCCCCTCGTCCCTGACCTGCACCGAGACGGAGTCCCGCGCGTAGTGGACGTGGACCGTGGTCCTGGCGGCCGGGGCGTGCTTCATGACGTTCGTCAGTGCCTCCTGGACCATGCGGTACGCGCACAGGTCGATCCCGGGCGGCAGGGGGTACGCGGTCCCGGTGACGCTCACCTCGACGGGGACCCCGGCGGCCGCGACCCGCTGGACCAGCTCACCGAGCCGTCCCAGCCCGGGGACGTCGGGCGCCGGGTCCGGCCCGCCGTCCGGCGCCCCGGGGGCGGGGTCGTCCTCGCGCAGGACCACCAGCATCCGGCGCATCTCGGCGAGCGCCTCGCGGGCGCTGGCCGCCACGACGTCGAGGGCGGAGCGCGCCGTCGCCGGGTCGGTGGTCACCACGTACCCGGCCAGGCCCGTCTGGACGGAGATCACCGAGACGTGGTGCGCGATGACGTCGTGCAGCTCGCGGGCGATCTGGATGCGCTCCTCCATCACGGCCCGGCGCGCCTTCTCCTCCTGTTCGCGGCGCAGTCGCAGGGTCAGGACGCGCAGGCGCCGGGAGCCGTCGCCCGCGACCCAGAAGACGACGGTGGCGACCGTGACGAAGCCGACGCTGAGCGGACCGATGCCCGGTTCCGCGAGCCGCGCGCCCCACAGCAGGACACCGAGCGTCAGCCCCGCACACCTGGCCGAAACCCGCCGGTCCCGGTACGCGGCGGCGGTGTACAGGGCGATCAGCAGACCGCAGACGACGGGTATGTGGTAGTAGCCGCGGGTGTAGTAGAAGGCCGCGCAGAGCGCCGTCGCGGCGTGTACGGCCACCGGGAACCGGCGGCGCAGGACCAGCGGCAGGTAGACCGAGCCGAGCAGCAGGTAGCCGAGGATGTCCGGGGCGCGCCAGTAGCCGTGCGGATCACGCCAGTTGTGGAGCATGACGGCGGAGAGCCACAGCGCGCCGACGGCGCACACGACGTCGCCCACGAGGGGGAGCATCCGGCGGAAACGGACCGCCGCCGGATGCGCTGCCACCGAAGCCAGGGGCCTCCGGCGTATAGAACTGTGCACGTCAACTCCCTCACGACCACTCATGGTTGTACAGGGTCTACACCCAGGGGGGTAGGTGGATTTCACCCTGTGGAGGGGCGCGAACGATCTCCCGGCGCCCATAGGTTTCCGCCGTGCGGCCGTGCCCCGTCGGGGGGCGGGCACGGCCGCGCGGTCGACGGCCCGGGAGACGTACGCCGTCCAGGCAGCCCGGGAGCGTGTCGTCGCGGCGGGGGCGGGCCGCCGTGTCACCCTCGGGCGGTGTCCGAACCGGCGCGCCCGCTGGCCCTGCTGCTGCTCGTCCTGACCGTCGCCACCGGCATGGTCGAGGCGGTGAGCCTGCTCGCGCTCGGTCCCGTCTTCACCGCGATACAGACCGGGAACGTGCTCTTCCTCTCCTTCGGCGCCGCCCGCGTCGGCAGCCTTCCCGCGCTGGCCTCCGCGGTCTCGCTCGGCGCGTTCGCCCTGGGGGTGGTCGCCGGGGCGCGGCTGGAGGCGGCGGCCGAGGAGCGCGGGTACCGGTACTTCGTCATCGGGCTGACCGTGGAGGCCCTGCTGATCTGCTGCGCGGCGGCCGCCGGGTGGGGCGTCGCGCCGCGGTTCGGGCGGCCCGACGCCCGGCACCTGCTCGTGGCGGCGGTCCTCGCGGCCGCCATGGGCCTGCGCAACGTCACGAGCATGCGGGTGAACGCCCCCGGCCTGCCCACCACCCTCGTCACCCGCTCCATGACCGCCTTCCTCGGCGGCTCGGCGCTGGGCCGCGACCGCGCCTTCGGCTGGGGCACGGGAGGCTGGGTGCGCCGGGCCGTGTCGGTGGCGGCGATGTTCGTCGGCGGCCTGAGCGGCGCGCTGCTGGTGCGCACGGGCTGGACGGTCACCTGGCTGCTGTGTCCGGCGGCGGTCCTCGCGCTGGCGGTGGCCGCCGCCTACCTGACCCAGCCCCGGCTGCACACCCGCTGAGGCCCGCTCTCCCGGCGCCACCGGAATCCGATGCAGAAACGATGCGAGTTGAGCGAAGCCGCGGCGCTCACGAGGCTGGACCCATGGACCTCACGGACCGCAGGGACCCCATCCGAGCCGGAGCCGCCGACACCGCGGCCCCTGCCCCTCGCACCACGGGCGACACGGCGAGCGGCGACGCCGCGGGCGACGCGCGCCTCGTGGCCCTCTTCCTGGCGGGCGACGAGGACGGCATGACGGCCGTCTACCACCGCTGGCGGCCCCTGGTGCACGGGCTGGCCCGGCGCTGGCTGGGCGACGAGCGGGAGGCCGAGGACGTGACCCAGCTGGTGTTCCTCGCCGCCTGGCGCGGCCGCGGCGGCTACCGCCCCGGCAGTGGCGACCTGGGCGGCTGGCTGGTCGGCATCACCCGCCACAAGGTGGCGGACGCGCTGGCCGCCCGCGCCCGGCGGGCCCGCGCGGTGGCCGCGGCCGGCGCGCAGTACGCGAGCGCCTGGCCGCCGGGAGCGGCGACGGAACCGGAGCGGGCCCTGGACCGGGTGCTCGTCCTGGGCGAGCTGGCCCGGCTGCCGTCGGCACAGCAGCGGATCCTGCGGCTGGCGTACTACGGGGACCTGACCCAGACCCAGATCGCGGCGCGCACCGGGCTGCCGCTGGGGACGGTCAAGAGTCACACGCGGCGCGCGCTGCACTGCCTGCGGAGCGCCCTGCAGGGGCAGCCGCTGTCAGCGACTCGATGACGGAGACCGCCGTGCGCAGCGCGTGGAGCCGCTCCCCGCGCAGCACCGGGGCCCCGCCCGCGCCCCATCCCGGCCCGGCGAGCAGCATCCAGGGGTGGGCGCGGGCTCCGCGCAGCCCCCATTCGATCGCCGAGACCGACCGGACCAGGGACCGGTCCGCCGTCGTCCGGTCCTGGGACCAGAGCACGACGGCGCAGGGCCCGGTCCGCCGGACCGCCTCGTGCAGGGCCTCGGCGGGCAGGGCGGGCCCGAACATCCGCACCGGCAGGCCCCGTTCGCCGAGGGCCGCGCAGAGCGCCTCCATCGGCAGGCTGTGCTGCTCGTCCGGCGCGCAGGCGAGGAGTACGGGGGCCCGCCCCGGGCCCTCGGCGGCGGGCCGTACCCGGCGCAGCGCACTGGAGACGTGCCAGGACAGCAGGTGTTCCACCTCCACGTAACGCTCGCCCGAGGAGGCCCACTTGCGGCCCACGGCGTGCAGGGTGGGGGCGATGATCTCCTCCCAGGCGGTGACCGGCCCGTGCGCGGCCAGGGCCGCCTCCAGCAGCTCCGCCACGGCGGGCGCGTCCAGGCGTACGGCCGCCCGCGCCAGCCCCCGGCACTCCGGGCGGACCTCCCCGAGCGGCAGCGCGTTGCGCCCGCCCGGCGCCTTGGCGGCGGGCGGCGCGACGGCGGGGGCCGGGGGCTCGGGCGCTTCGGCGCCGGGCTCTTCGGCACCGGGCTCTTCGGCGCCGGGTGCTACGGCGCCGGTGCCGAGCGCGGCGCGGGCGGCTTCGGCGGGTGGTACCCCCTGGGAGGTGAGGTGGCACATCAGTTCCAGGCGCGCGATGTCGTCCGGGGTCCAGCGGCGGTGCCTGCCGTCCTCGCGGCGGGCGGGCCCGATGGCGTAGCGGCGCTCCCAGGAGCGCAGGGTGGTCGGCGAGACCCCGAGGCGCCGGGCGACGGCGCCGGTGCTCAGCGGCCACGCCGCGGGCTCGGGCGGCGGCTCCGGGGTGAGGTGCGCACGGTCCACCCGCGTCACGATACGGCGCGGGCCCGCTGGAACCGGGCCAGTGCGTCGGCGAGGTCCACCACCGGATCCGGATAGTCGTACCGGGCCCGCTCGAGCCCGGCCAGCCGCCAGGGTTCGAAGACCGCGGGCGCCGGCAGATCGGCCAGCTCCGGCACCCAGCGGTGGACGTAGTGACCGTGCGGGTCGTAACGCCGGGCCTGGCGGACGGGGTTGAGGACCCGGTTGGGGCGGGTGTCGGTACCGGTCCCGGCCGCCCACTGCCAGTTGAGCTGGTTGTTCGCGAGGTCCCCGTCGACCAGGAGCCCCAGGAAGTGCCGGGCCCCGATGCGCCAGTCGACGTACAGCGTCTTGGTGAGGAAGCTCGCGGCGAGCAGCCGTCCCCGGTTGTGCATCCAGCCCTCGTGGCGCAGCTGGCGCATCGCCGCGTCGACGACGGGATAGCCGGTGCGGCCCTCCTTCCACGCCTCGATCTCCTCGGCCGCCGCCGCGCCGGTGCGCCAGTGGTCGTGCCGGACCCGGTAGTCGTCGTGCGCCGCGGCGGGACGGGCGGCGAGCACCTGGTGGTGGAAGTCGCGCCAGCACAGCTGCCGGACGAAGGCCTCCGCGCCGGGGCCGCCCGCAGCGCGGGCCCGGTGGACGCATTCGGCGGCCGAGAGGGTGCCGAAGTGCAGGTGCGGGGAGAGCCGGGAGGTGGCGTCCCCGGCCAGGTCGTCGTGGGTCTCCTCGTAGCGGGCGACGCCGTCGCGCAGCCAGGCGGTGAGCCGGGCCCTGCCCTCCGTCTCGCCGCCGCGGGCGAGGCCCGGCGAGCGGCCGCGTACGGAGTCCCGCGCGGGCAGTGGCTCCGAGCCGATGCCCTCGGGCACGCGGACCGTGCGCGGGGCGGGCACGACGGCCCGGAGTGGCATGTCGGACCAGCGGCGCAGGTACGGGGTGAAGACCGCGAAGTGGTCCGAGGCCGCCGGGGTCACGGCCCCGGGGGCGAGGACGGTCACCACCGCGTCGTGGACGTACAGCCGCCGTCCCTCGCGCTCCAGCGCGGAGCGCAGCCGCTCCTCCCGGGCGTGGGCGTACGCGCTGACCCCGGCCGCCATGTGCACCTCGTCCGCGTCGGCCTCGCGGACCACCGCGCACACCCGGTCGACGACGTCACCGGAGCGGAGGACGAGGCGGCCGCCGCGCTCGCGCAGCCCGGCGTCGAGGGCGGCCAGGCAGTCGGCGAGGAAGGCCAGCCGGTTGGGGGCCGCGAAACCGGCCGCCTCGACGCCCCGGTCACGGACGAACAGCGGCACCACCTCGTCGCAGGAGGAGAGCGCGGCCCGCAGCGGGGGGTGGTCGTGCAGGCGCAGGTCGGAGGTGTAGAGGACGACCGCGACGTTCATGAACGGGCTCCGGGTCAGGGTGGGGGACGTGCTGTCGTACGGTGCTTCGCCCGCACCCCGCCCCGCGGATGCGGGGGCGCCTCCCGGCTGGGGGTCCGGGTGGGAAGGGCTGAGTCCGGGTGCGGGTTGCGGCCGCCTCGAACGCCGGCGGGGCTGGGGACGGGTGCGGCTGAGTGTGGAGTGCTCGGCTGGGTGGCAGTTCAGCCGGCCCGGCGTTCGAGGGCCCGTCAGGGCGCCGGGTTCCGGTCCTCGGCGGGGAGGGCGCGGGCCGCGCGGGTGATGTTGCGGGCCATGCCGCCGAAGACCACCGCGTGGAACGGGGACACGCTCCACCAGTAGAGGTGCCCGAGCAGCCCGCGCGGGTGGAACAGCGCCCGCTGGCGGTACCGGGCCCCGGCCCCCCGGGCCGGTTCCACGTACATCTCCAGCCACGCCAGCCCCGGCAGCCGCATCTCGGCGCGCAGTCGTAGCAGGCGGCCCGGTTCGATCTCCTCCACGCGCCAGAAGTCGAGGGAGTCACCCACGCGCAGCCGGGCCGCGTCGCGGCGGCCGCGGCGGATGCCGGCTCCGCCGGCGAGCCGGTCGAGCCAGCCGCGCACCGCCCAGGCCAGCGGGAAGGAGTACCAGCCGTTCTCCCCGCCGATCCCCTCCACCACCCGCCACAGCGCCTGCGGCGAGGCGTCCACCGCCAGCTCCCGGCAGTCGGTGTAGAGGCTGCCGCCCGCCCAGTCGGGGTCGGTCGGCAGCGGGTCGCTCGGGGCGCCCGGGAGCGAGGCCGAGGACCAGCGGGTGCTCACCTTCGCCTCGCGCACCCGGCGCAGCGCCAGCTCCAGGGCCCGGTCGAAGCCGATCGGGGCGCCGTCCGGATCCGGTACGTACCGCGCGATGTCGTGCTCGTCGCACACCACCTCGTGGCGCAGCGATTCGGCCAGCGGCCGGGCCAGCGCCCGCGGTACGGGCGTGACCAGGCCGATCCAGTGGCTGGACAGGCGCGGGGTCAGCATCGGCACGCGCAGGATCAGCCGGTGCGGCAGGCCCGCGACGGCCGCGTAGCGCCGCATCATCTGCTCGTAGGTGACCACGTCGGGCCCGCCGATGTCGAAGGCCCTGCTGACCTCGGCGGGCATGGCGGCGGCGCCGACGAGGTAGCGCAGCACGTCGCGGACGGCGATCGGCTGGATCCGGGTGCCGACCCAGCTGGGGGTGACCATGACCGGGAGCCGTTCGGTGAGGTAGCGCAGCATCTCGAAGGACGCGGAACCGGAACCGATGATGACCGCCGCGCGCAGCACGGTGGTGGGCACGCCCGAGCCGAGCAGGATCTCACCGACCTCGGCGCGCGAGCGCAGGTGCGGGGACAGCTCCGCGAGCGGCACCCCCGAGGGGGTCAGGCCGCCGAGGTAGACGATCCGGCGGACCCCGGCCGCGCGGGCCCGCTCGGCGAAGATCCGCGCGGCCGAGCGGTCCCGCTCCTCGAAGCCCCGCCCGGTGCCGAGCGCGTGCACGAGGTAGTACGCGACGTCGATCCCGCGCAGCGCGTCGGCCACCGAGTCCGGGTCTGTGACGTCACCCCGCACCACCTCGGCGCGCCCCGCCCAGGGGTGGTCGCGCAGCCGCTCCGGCGAGCGGGCCAGGCAGCGGACCCGGTACCCCGCGTCCAGGAGTTCGGGCACCAGACGGCCGCCGATGTAGCCGGTGGCGCCGGTGACCAGGCAGTGCCGCCCGCCGGTCGCGGTCTCGGCGCCGCCGGTGGTGGTCGCGTGGTCATCCATCGCTGTCTCCCTTCGGGGCCCCGTCCTGGGGGTCCCCCGCCCGGATCCCCTGTCGGCCGGACCCTCTCACGGTGCTTCGCGGCGGGCCGGGAGGACGGATGCGACGCGTGGCCGGATGGGTCCGAATGCCGGGGCATCCGAAACGGCTTCGGCTCCGAAGTACCCGTGCGGGGGCGTCCGGCCCGCGCATGACGACCCCGAGGGAGCACGATGACGCAGCGAGCACAGGGGCGGCGACCGCGCACGGCGGTGATCGGCGGGGGCGTGTCCGGCCTGACCGCGGCGTACGTGCTCGCGCGCGAGCGTGACGTGACCCTGTTCGAGGCCGACGACCGGCTCGGCGGGCACGCCCACACCCATGACCTCAAGGGATCCGACGGGCTGGTCCGGTCCGTCGACTCGGGTTTCATCGTGCACAACGACCGGACCTACCCACGGCTGCTGAGACTCTTCGACGAGCTGGGCGTGGCGACCCGGAACACCACCATGAGCATGTCCGTGCACTGCGAGGAGTGCGGCCTGGAGTACGCGGGGGCCCGCGGCCCGCGCGGGCTGTTCGCCCGGCCGCGCAGCGCCGCGCGCCCGGCCTACCTGCGGATGCTGGCGCGGATACCGGCCTTCCACCGGCGCGCCCGGCAGCTGCTGGCGGCCCCGCCGGGCGACGGGGAGCCGACGCTCGGGGAGTTCCTGCGCGCGCACCGGTTCGGTGCCTACTTCGCCGCCCACTTCGCGATCCCGCTCGTCTCCTGCGTGTGGTCCTGCCCGGAGGACACCGCGCTGCGCTACCCGGCCCGCTATCTGTTCCGCTTCCTGGACCACCACGGGATGCTGTCGGTCGGCGGCTCGCCGCAGTGGCGGACGGTGAGCGGCGGTTCGGCGACCTACGTGCACCGCGTGCACGAGCGGCTCGGCGCGGCCGCGGTGCGGACCTCGGCTCCGGTACGGGCGCTGGCGCGCGGTCCGCAGGGGGTGCGGATCGCTCTCGCCGACGGCACGTGGGCGACGTACGACTCGGTGGTCGTCGCCGTGCACGCGGACCGGGCCCTCGCCCTGCTCGCGGATCCCACACCGGCCGAACGCGCCGTGCTGGGAGCCTTCGCGTACTCCCGCAACCGGACCGTGCTGCACACCGACGCGTCCGTGCTGCCGAGCAGCCCGGGCGCCCGGGCCTGCTGGAACTTCCGCCTGTCGGGCTGCCGTCCGGGCGACGCGCGGGTCCGGGTGAGCTACGACATGAACCGCCTGCAGGGGCTGGACGGCCCCGAACCGTACGTCGTCACGCTGAACGCCGACGGCGGGGTGGCGCCGGAGCTGGTCCTGGCCGAGATGGACTACGAACACCCGGTGTACACCCCGGAGTCGGTGGCCGCGCAGCAGCGCCTGCCGGAGCTGTCGGGGCCGGTGACGGCCTTCGCCGGGGCCTACCACGGGTGGGGGTTCCACGAGGACGGCTGCCGCTCGGGGGCCGAGGCGGCCGCCGCGCTGGGGGTGGTGTGGTGATGGCCCCCACCCGGGCCCCGGCCCCCGCCCCGGCCGGGCCCGCGGCCGCGCCGGCGCTGTACCCGTCGGTCATCACCCACGTGCGCTCCGGCCCCCACCCGTACGCGCTGCGCCGGCGCGGCTGTCTGTGGCTGGTCGACCTCGACCGGCTGCCGCGGCTGCCCCGCGCGTTGCGGCCGCTGGCCCGGTTCGACGCGCGCGACCACTTCGGCGGGGACCGGCCGACGATCCGGGAGGGCCTGGACCGCTTCCTCGCCGCGCGGGGCGTGCTGCCCGCGGGCGGCCGGGTGCTGATGCTCGCGCACGCCCGGGTGTTCGGGCACGTCTTCAACCCGCTGTCCGTGTTCTGGTGCCACGGCCTCGACGGGGAGCTGCGCCACGTGGTCGCCGAGGTGCACAACACCTACGGCGGCCGGCACTGCTACCTGCTGGGGCCCGAGGCGGCCACGGGCGCCGGGCACGCCCGCAAGGAGTTCTACGTCTCGCCCTTCCTGCCCGTCTCCGGCGACTACCGGATGCGGCTGCCGGAACCGGGCGAGCGGCTCGTCCTGACCGTCCGCCTCGACACCGGGGGCGCGGGCGGGCACCGGCTGACCGCGACCGTCCGCGGTGCGCGGCGGCCCGCCGACACCGCCGGGGTGCTCCGCGCCGCGCTGCGGCACCCCTGGCCCACCGCCGGCGTCTCCCTCGGCATCCGCTTCCACGGCATCCGGCTGTGGCTGCGCGGGGTGCCCGTCCAGCCCCGGCCCCGACACGTACCCCAGGAGGGTCTGAAGTGAGCACGCGCACCACGTCCACCCCGTTCACACCGTCCGCCTCGTCCACCCCGTCCACCCCGTCCACCTCGTCCACGGAGCACGCCCCGCCCCGGGCGGACCCCCGCGGCCCCGCCGTCCCGCCCGTGCCCCGGTGTTCGCGCGCCCGGGCCGCCGTCGGCGGGCTGCTGGTCCGGCGGGCCCTGGACCGGCTCCCGCTGACGGTGCGCCTGGCGCCCGTACCCGGCAGCGGCCGGAGCACCGGGCGGACCCTCGGCCGGGGCGGTCCGGACCTCTCGGTGCGGGATCCGGAGGCGTTCGTACGCCGGATCGCGACGGGCGGTCTGATCGGCTTCGGCGAGTCCTACCAGGCCGGGGAGTGGGACGCGGCGGACCCGGTGGCGGTGCTGAGCGTCCTCGCCGGGAACGTCGCCTCGCTGATCCCGGCGCCGCTGCAGCGACTGCGCGGGCTGTGGGCCGCCCGGCACCCGGCCGTCGACCGCAACACGCCGGGCGGCGCCCGCAGCAACATCCGGCGCCACTACGACCTGTCCAACGAGCTGTTCGCCGAGTTCCTGGACCCGACCATGACCTACTCCTCGGCCGTGTTCGGCGCGCTGCCCGCCGACTGGTCGGGGCTGGCCGCCGCCCAGCACCGGAAGATCGACATGCTGCTCGACCGGGCCGGGGTCGGCCCGGGCACCCGGCTGCTGGAGATCGGTACCGGCTGGGGCGAGCTGGCCCTCAGGGCCGCGGGCCGCGGCGCGGACGTCGTCTCGCTGACCCTGTCGCGGGAGCAGAAGGACCTCGCCGAGCGCCGGATCGCGGCCGCGGGCCTGACCGCGCGGGCCGAGGTGCGGCTGTGCGACTACCGCGAGGCGCGCGGGAGTTACGACGCGATCGTGAGCGTCGAGATGATCGAGGCCGTGGGCGCCGAATACTGGCCGGAGTACTTCGCCGCGCTCGACCGGCTGCTCGCCCCGGGCGGGCGGGTGGCGCTCCAGGCGATCACCATGCCGCACGACCGGATGCTGGCCACCCGGTCCACGTACACCTGGATCCACAAGTACATCTTCCCCGGCGGGATGCTGCCGTCGGTGCGGGCGGTGGAGGACCTCGCGCGGGCGCACACCCGGCTGCGGGTGGAGCGCTGCGAGGGCTACGGCGCGCACTACGCGCAGACGCTCCGGCTGTGGCGGGAGCGCTTCGGCGAGCGGTCCGAGCGGGTCGGCGCGCTGGGCTTCGACGCGGCCTTCCGGCGGATGTGGACCTTCTACCTCGCCTATTCGGAGGCGGGGTTCGCCTCCGGCTATCTGGACGTGCACCAGATCGTGCTGGCCGAGCGGGAAGGCGGCGGCTGATGGAGTGGGAAGCCTTCGGAGCCTCGTCGGCCTTCTCGGCGGGCGCGGCGCTCGCCGTCATGCTGGCCGCCTTCGCGGTGGGGGTGCGGCTGGGGCGGCACCGGGGGGTGGACGTGGCCTGGGGCGCGGCCTTCGCCTCCGTCGCGCTCACCTCGTACGCCGTGTCCGCCGGGCACGGGGACGGCGGGCGCGGGCTGTTGCTGACCCTGCTGACGGTGGTGTGGGGGCTGCGCCTCGCCGGGCACATCGCGTGGCGGGGACGCGGGCACGGCGAGGACGCGCGGTACGAGCGGATGCTGGCCCGCGCCGGGGCGCCGGGCACGCGCGCGCGGAACCTGTACGCGCTGCGCATGGTCTACCTGCTTCAGGCGGCGCTGGTGTGGCTGGTGTCGCTGCCGGTGCAGGCGGGGCAGTACGTGCGGGGCCCGATGGGTCCGCTCGCGGTGGCCGGGGCCGCGCTGTGGCTGCTCGGGATCGCCTTCGAGGCGGTCGGCGACCACCAGCTGGCCCGGTTCAAGGCCGATCCGGCGAACCGGGGGCGGATCATGGACCGGGGTCTGTGGTCCTGGACCCGGCACCCGAACTACTTCGGCGACTTCTGCGTGTGGTGGGGCCTGTTCCTGATCGTCTGCGACTCCCCCGGGGCCGCCGCGGCGACGGTCGTGGCGCCGCTGGTCATGTCGTACCTGCTCACGGCGGGCAGCGGCAAGGCGCTGCTGGAGCGGCACATGGCGGACCGCCCGGGGTACGCCGCGTACCGGGCGCGGACCAGCGGGTTCCTGCCCCGGCCGCCGCGCGGGGCGTAACCTGTGGACCATGGCGGTGGACGAGCTGGATACCCGGATCCTGCGTCTGCTGATCGAGGAGCCGCGGACCAGCCTGCGCGAGTACGCGCGCCGCCTCGGCGTGGCGCGCGGCACCCTGCAGGCCCGCCTCGACCGGCTGGAGCGGACCGGGGTGATCACCGGCACGGGTCCGGTGCTGTCCCCCGCGGCGCTCGGGCATCCGGTGCTGGCGTTCGTGCACATCGAGGTCACCCAGGGGCACCTGGACGAGGTGGGCGAGGCGCTGGCGGCCGTACCGGAGATCATCGAGGCCTTCTCCATCACGGGCGGCGGCGACCTGCTGACCCGGGTGGCGGCCCGGGACAACGCGCACCTGGAGGACGTGATCCAGCGGCTGATCCGGCTGCCGGGCGTGGTCCGCACCCGGACCGAGGTGGCGCTGCGCGAGCGGGTCCCGCACCGGTTGCTGCCGCTCGTCGAGGCCGTGGGCCGGTCAGCGCGCAAACCCTGACAGGATGATGGGGATACGCACACGACCGGCAGGACGGGCACAACGGATGATTTCCGTCATATTCGATCTCGACGGCACCCTCGTGGACAGCGAGCCGAACTACTACGAGTCCGGCCGCCTCACCCTGGAGCGGCACGGCGTCCCCGATTTCAGCTGGGAGGAACACGCCCGCTTCATCGGCATCGGCACCCTGGAGACGCTGGAGATCCTGCGCGAGCGGTACGCCCTGCGGGCCCCGGTGGAGCAGCTCCTCGCCGAGCAGAACGCGGCCTACCTGGAGCTGGCCCGCGCCCGGACCGAGGCCTTCCCGCAGATGCGCGCTTTCGTGGAGCGGCTGCACGGCGAGGGGGTCCCGATGGCGGTCGCGTCCGGCTCCTCGCGCGAGGCGATCGACGCCGTGCTGGCCGGGACCGGGCTGGACGCGCTGCTGCCGATCGCGGTCTCCGCCGAGGAGGTCCCGCGCGGCAAGCCCGCGCCGGACGTCTTCCTGGAGGCGGCGCGGCGGCTCGGCGCGGATCCGGCCGACTGCGTGGTGCTGGAGGACGCGGCCCCCGGAGCCGAGGCCGCGCACGCCGCCGGGATGGCCTGTGTGGCGATCCCGTACGTGCCCCGAACGGCGGGCGACCCGGCCTTCGCGACCGCGGGGCTGCTGTTCCGGGCCGGGCAGGCGGAGTTCTCGGCGGACGTGGCGCACGACTGGCTGCGCGCCCGGCGCGCGGCCTGAACCACCGCGCCGCGGCACCGCTCTGGCGCCTTGGCGGAGGCGCTGCCACCATGCCCGCGTGACCGCCACCCTGCCGCCCGTGGGAGCCGAGCGCGGACCGCGCCGGTGGCCCCTGCTCGGGAACCTTCCCGCGTTCGCACGCGATCCGCTGGCCTTCTTCGAGTCCCTGCGCGACGACTACGGCGACTGGGTGCCCTGGGCACTGGGGCCGCGGCGCAACGTCCTGCTCTCCCGCCCCGAGCACGCCGGTGAGCTGCTCGGGGCCGTCGAGGGCAGCTTCGTCCCCGCGGAACTGGGCTGGGCCTTCCGTCAGTTGCTGGGCAACGGGGTGGTGGTGGCCAAGGGCGAGGACTGGCGGCGCAAGCGGGCGCTGGTGCAGCCCGCCGTCCGGCCGCGCCAGGTGCGCGCGTACGCCGCCACGATGGTGGAGTGCGCGGACGCGCTGGCCCGGGGCTGGCGCGAGGGCGAGCGGATCGACGTACACCGGGAGATGGCCGGGCTGACCCAGCGGATCGCGGTACGGACCCTGTTCGGGAGCGACGCCGCGGGGCGGGAGGAGCCCATCAGTGCCGCCATGGCCACGGCCCAGCGGGAACTGGGCGCGGAGTTCCGGGGGTTGACGCTGTTCCTGCCGCCCTGGGTGCAGACGCGCGGGCGGCGCCGGATGCGGGCGGCCGTGGCCGTGCTGGACCGGGAGATCAAGCACGTCGTCCGGGAGCACGAGGCCGCCTCGGCGGCGGGCGAGGAGCGCGACGACCTGCTCGGCCGGTTGCTCGCGGCCCGTGACGAAAGCGGCGCACCGCTCTCGCGCAAGGAGCTGCGGGACGAGTCGATCACGCTGTACATCGGCGGGCACGAGACCACCTCGACCACGCTGACCTGGGCGTGGCAGCTGCTGTCGGGGGCGCCCGACGCCCGCGCCCGGCTGACGGAGGAGCTGGACCGGGTGCTCGGCGGGCGGCTGCCGACGCATGACGACTATCCGCGGCTGGTCTGGACGCAGCAGATCGTGAAGGAGGCGCTGCGGATCTATCCGCCGATCTGGCTGCTCTCCGCGGTGGCCACGCGCGGAGCGACGATCGGCGGGCGCGAGGTGCCGGCCGGGACCCTGGTGTGGACGAGCCCGTGGTCCGTGCACCGCGATCCGCGGTGGTTCCCGGAGCCGCTGGCCTTCCGGCCGGAGCGGTGGGACGCCGACGCCGCGCCGCCGGCCGCGGAACACGCCTGGTTCCCCTTCGGCGGTGGTCCGCGGGCCTGCCTCGGGGCCAGGTTCGCGCTGGTCGAGGCGGCGCTGGTGCTGGCGGTGCTGGGGCAGCGGTTCCATCTGGACACCGGGAGCGAGCGGGCGAAGGTGTTCCCCGGGCTCACCCTCCAGCCGGTCGGCCCGGTCCCCGCGGTCCTGCGCGCGAGCGGGATCTGAGGGGCGCACCGGGGCCGGCGTCCGGGACGGGGAAGATCTCCGGACCGCCACCGGTTGGTACAAACGTGAACGACTTCATGAGGGACGCGGACCCGGACCCGGGCTCGGGCTCGGGCTCGGGCTCGGACGTGGACGTGGTGGTCATCGGCGCCGGGCAGGCGGGCCTGTCCAGCGCCTACCACCTGGGGCGGGCGGGCCTGGACCACGTGGTCCTGGACCACGCGCCCCGGCCCGGCGGCGCCTGGCAGTTCCGCTGGCCGTCGTTGACCTACGGGAGGGTGCACGGCATGCACGCGCTGCCGGGCATGGAGCTGACCGGCGCCGATCCGGACCGCCCGTCGTCCGAGGTCATCGGGGAGTACTTCGCCGCGTACGAGGAGCGCTTCGGCCTGGCCGTACGGCGCCCCGTGGACGTGAGCGCGGTGCGCGAGGGGGCCGCCGGGCGGCTCCGGGTGGAATCCGCCTCCGGCACCTGGTCGGCGCGGGCCCTGATCAACGCCACCGGGACCTGGGACCGGCCGTTCTGGCCTCGCTACCCGGGCCAGGAGACCTTCCGCGGGCGCCAGCTGCACACCGCGAACTACCCGGGGCCGCAGGAGTTCGCCGGAGCCCGGGTGATCGTTGTCGGCGGTGGCAGCTCCGGGGTACAGCACCTGCTGGAGATCGCCGAGGTGGCCGCGGAGACCACGTGGGTGACGCGGCGGCCCCCGGTGTTCCGGGACGGCTCCTTCGGCGAGGCCGAGGGGCGGGCCGCGGTGGCGATGGTGGCCGAGCGGGTCCGGCGGGGGCTGCCCCCGCAGAGCGTGGTCAGCGTGACGGGGCTGCCGCTGAACGAGGCCGTCCGGGCCGGGCTGGCCTCGGGGGTCCTGGACCGCCGGGCCATGTTCGACCGGATCACCCCCTCGGGCGTGACCTGGGACGACGGCCGGCGCGTGGACGCCGACGTGATCCTGTGGGCCACCGGCTTCCGGGCCGCGATCGACCACCTGGCCCCGCTGCGGCTGCGCGAGCCGGGCGGCGGGATCCGCGTGGACGGCACGAGGGCGGTACGGGACGAGCGGGTGCACCTGGTCGGCTACGGCCCCTCGGCGAGCACCATCGGCGCCAATCGCGCGGGCGGCGCGGCGGCCCGCGAGATCCGCCGCCTCCTGACCCTCACCCCGGCCACCGACCGAGCCCCGGCCGGCCGGACCGCCTCCAGGTGACGGCCCCTAGACGACGGCTCGCTCCAGGAGGCCGTGGAGGACGCGCTGTTCCTGCTGGGTGAGGCCGGACAAGGGGGAGTCCACACCGAGGAGTTCGAGGAGGCGGGTGCGCAGTGCGGCGCCCTCGGCCGTGAGGACGAGGCGCTTGGCGCGGCGATCGGTGGGGTGCGGCCGGCGCTCGACCAGACCCTGCTTCTCCAGCTTGTCGATGACGAACGTGGTGTTCGACGGCTCGCAGCTCATGCGTTCGGCCAGCTCGCGCATGGTCATCGGCCCGCTCATCTCCCGCAGCGCGGTCGCCTGGGGCGCGGTGAGCCCCAGGGTGGCGGCGCGCTCCCGCACGTGGTCGCCGATCCGCTGGGCCAGCCCGTTCACCAGACCGCACAGCTGCCGCTCGGCGATGGCCTGCGATTCGGGTGACGTCGTCATGCGGCCACTTTAGCAAGTCCATCAAGAAGACATATTTACAGTTTGAATGGTTCGAGCTTGATGCTTATGGTGATCGTCGTCGCCCCGCAAACCGCGGCCGACGACCTGACGACGACTCACGGGAGAGCTCTCATGACCGACTTGCTGGTGGACCGCGACGCACGACTGCGCCGACCGTCGGGCGTCCGCTCGATCCGGCTGGGCGGCACGAAGGTGTCGTACGTACCCGACGGCAAAGCGCTCTTCCGGCCGCTGGGGCTGCTCCCGGACACGACCGACGAGGTGTGGGCGGCCCATCCCGAGCACCTGGACGCCGCGGGCCTGCTCACGGGGAGCGTCGGCGCGCTGCTGGTGGAACACGGGGAGCGCGCGCTGCTGATCGACGCGGGTCTCGGCCCGCAGACACTCACGGCCCCGGAGGGTCCCCTCAGCGAGATCCACGGCGGAGCCCTCCCCCGCAGCCTGGCGGAACTCGGCCGGCGCCCCGAGGACATCGAAGCGGTGGCCTTCACCCACCTCCACCCCGACCACATCGGCTGGGCCTGCCACCCCGCCCCCGACGGCGACCGGCCCCTGCTCGCCCACGCCGACTACCTGGTCTCCCGGCCGGAGTGGGACCGGCGCGACCTCCTGGAGGCCCAGGGGATGAGCGAGCAGGTCGCGGCCCTCGCTCCGCACGTGCGGACGATCACGGACGGGGAGGAGATCTTCCCCGGGGTGCGGGTGCGGATCACCCCCGGCCACACCGTCGGACACGCCGAGTACGTCATCACCGGAGGCGGACGGCGCCTGATCGCCTTCGGCGACGCCGTGCACGCACCGATCCAGTTCGAGCACCCCGAATGGTCCGCGGGCTTCGACCACGACCCCGCCACCACCGCCGAGAACCGCCGCCGCCTCGCGGCCGAGCTCGCGCAGCCCGGCACGATCGGCTTCGGCGTCCACCTCGCCGACCTGGTGTTCGGCCACGTCCAGCAGGACGGAAACGGCCCGGCCTGGCACCCCGTGGACGCCTGATGACCTAGGTCCGCTCCAACCCCCCGGCGAACGAACGCGCCGCCGCGAGATCCGTGCCGTCCGGCCGCCCCTTGCGGATCCCGCCGACGAGCTTGAACGGCGCCCAGGTGTCGAAGCCACGGCAGGAGAACGTGTCCGCCACCTCGAAGCCCTTGCCCTCCAACAGCCGTGCCATCGGGCTCAAACGAGGCGAGGGCAGACCACTCGTCGCGAACACGAACGCCCGCCCCTGCTGCCGCGGGAGCGAGGCGACGAACTCACGCAGACGCGGGTGGAACTTCTGCAGGAAGATCCCCGAGCCGAAGCCGATGAGGTCGTAGTCGTCCAGGCCGTCGGCCTCGTCCGGGCTCACCACGGGCGCCGCCAACACCTCACCCATCGCCTCGGCAACCCTGCGCGTGTTTCCGTGTGACACCGATGTGCAGATGATCAGGGCCTTACCCACCGTGCGCTCCCTCCGCTGCTGTCGGACCCGCCTCGTGCGAACACACTAATCGTCGGGACGCGGCGGGACAGCCCGTTACGCCGTGCGGGTGGCGGCGCGGCGCTTGTTGAACTCGGCCACGTGGCGCTTGTGTTCCTCGTACGTCGCGGAGAAGCGGGTGTCCCCCGGCTTCACCGTGACGAAGAAGAGCCAGTCGCCGGGCGCCGGGGCGACCGCGGCCGCCATGGCCGCCGCTCCGGGGCTGTCGATCGGGGTCGGCGGCAGGCCCTGGCGCTCGTAGGTGTTGAAGGGGCTGTCGATGCGGGTGTCGCTCAGAGGGGTGTCCACGGTGGTGCGGTTCAGCGCGTAGTTGATCGTCGAATCCATCTGCAGCGGCATCGACTTGGCCAGTCGGTTGTAGACCACCCGCGCGACCTTGCCCATGTCCGCCGGGGTGTCGGCCTCCGCCTGGATGACGCTGGCCAGGGTCGCCGTCTGGTACGGGGTCATCCCCTGGGCCTTGGCTCCCGCGACGATCGGTGGAGCGGCCAGTTTCTGATGGGCCGTCTGCACCATGTACGCGAGGATCCCGGCCGGGGTGGTCCGATCGTCCACCGGGTACGTCGCCGGGAAGAGGAAGCCCTCCGGGTTGCCCTTGGCCTCGGCGGGCAGGGCCAGTCCCGCTCCGGCGACCGCCGCCTTGGCCGAGCCCACGGGGAGCTTCAGCTCACGGTCGACCGCCGCGTACACCTGTGTGGCCCGCCAGCCCTCCGGGATGACGAGTCGACGCGGCTTCGGGGGTTTTTCCGCGCCCCCGTTCAGCAGGAGGGGGACCATCACAGCCGCCCCGGTAGCGATCAGCAGACCGATGACGATCGCCAGTCGGCCCCGGCGGGTGACGCGGGTTCCTGGCCGCTTCGGCGGCCGGTGCTCTTGACGCATGCGGGAACGCTAACCCGCATACCATCTCAATTCAGGCACCCAACCCGTGTTGCGGTCATACGATCACACGTTCACGGACACGGCGGGTTCTCCCACCGTCACCACGGCCGGAACCAGCTCGCTGTCCCTGCGGACCAGGGCCGCATACCGCCCGTCGGCCTCCAGCAGCTCCTCGTGCGTGCCCCGCTCGGCGATCGTTCCCCCGTCGAGGACCACGATCTGGTCGGCGTCACGGACGGTGGAGAGCCGGTGGGCGATGGTGATGGTCGTGCGGCCTTCGGAGAGGGCGTCGATGGCCTTCTGTACGGCGTGTTCGGTCCGCGTGTCGAGCGCGCTGGTGGCCTCGTCGAGAATCAGCACCGGCGGGTCGCGCAGGATGGTGCGGGCGATGGCCAGCCGCTGCTTCTCGCCGCCGGAGAACCGGTAGCCGCGCTCCCCCACGAGGGTGTCGTACCCGTCGGGCAAAGACTCGATGTGGTCGTGGATCTGGGCCGCCTTGGCCGCCAGGGCTATCTCCTCGTCGGTGGCGTCCGGCTTGGCGAAGCGGAGGTTGTCGGCGACCGAGGCGTGGAAGAGGTACGTCTCCTGGCTGACCACTCCGATCGAGCGGGCCAGGGAGTCGAAGTCCAGGTCCCGGACGTCGATGCCGTCGAGGGCCACCCGGCCGCCGGTGACGTCGTAGAGCCGGGGCACCAGGTAGCTCAGGGTGCTCTTGCCGGATCCCGTCGGGCCGACCACCGCGAGGGAACCGCCCGCCGGGACCGTGATGTCGATGCCGGTCAGGGTGGGGCCGTGCTTGGCGTCGTAGGCGAAGTCCACGCCTTCCAGCCGGATCTCGCCCTTGGCCTGCTCCAGGCGCACGGCGCCCTCGCGCTCGGTGATCTCCACCGGCAGGTCGAGGTACTCGAAGACACGGGCGAACAGGGCGAGCGAGGTCTGGATCTGCACACCGGTCGACAGCAGGCTGACGGCGGGCCGGAACAGGCCCTGCTGGAGCGTCACGAACGCGACGAGCGTACCGACCGAGAGCGAGGGCGCACCGGACTGCATCGCGATGCCCGCCGCCCAGTAGATCAACGCCGGCATCGCGGCCATGACGATGCCGATGGTCGACATCCTCCAGCGCCCGGCCATGCTGGACCGGACTTCGAGGCCGACGAGCTTCTCGGACTCCTCGGAGAAGGACTGGGTGAGCGAATCGGCCCGGCCCATGGTGCGGCCCAGCAGGATGCCGCTGACCGACAGCGATTCGGTGACCGTGGCGGCCATGGCCGCCATCTGCCTCTGCCGCTGGGTGGTGATCCGCTTGCGCTCGCGGCCGACCCTGCGGCTGATCCACACGAACACCGGCAGCAGGAGCAGCGAGACGAGGGTGAGCCGCCAGTCGAGGGCGAGCATGGCGACCACGGAGGCGACCACGGCGGTCAGGTTCGAGACGAGGGAGGTCGCCGTCGAGGTGACGGTGGCCTGCATGCCGCCGATGTCGTTGGCTATCCGGGACTGCACCTCGCCGGTGCGGGTCCGGGTGAAGAACGCCAGGGGCATCCGCTGGAGTTGCGCGTAGACGGCGGTGCGCAGGTCGTGCATGACGCGCTGGCCGACCGTGGTGGAGATCAGGGTCTGGAGCACGCCGAAGACGCTGGTCACGACCGCGGTGAGGATCATGCCGAGCGCGAGCAGGCTGAGCAGCCCGGTGCGCCCCTGCGGGATCGCGACGTCGAGGATCGCCTTCAGCAGGAACGGCGAGGCGACGCCGACCAGCGAGGAGGCGCCGACGAGCAGGCCCACGACGCCGAGCCGGCCCCGGTAGGGACGGAACAGGCGGGCGATCCGGCGCAACTCACGCGGCTGGTCGGCGGGGGCGGGACGACTGGGATCGAGGGCTTCTTTCGATGGCGTCCAGTTCGGTTCTTTTCCTTCGGGGCGCATGGGCCTCCTTCGACGTCCTGACGAGACATTCCCGGCAGGCCTTCCCGGCAGACATTCCTGACGAGACTCGAATGAGCATAGCTCATTGTTACCTATACTCACAATGAATCTGGTCCTGATACCCTTCCCAGTATGAGCACCGCATCCGAGACCGACAGCCCGGACAGTTCGGACGGCGTCCTCGCCGAGCAGCTGCTGCGCCTGACCCGTCGGCTGCACCGCATCCAGAAGCGCCATCTGGAGCCGCTCGGCATCACCCCGGCCCAGTCCCGCCTGCTGCGCACGGTCGCGCACTACCCCGACGCGGAGCCTCCCCGAATGGCCGATCTGGCCGCGCGCCTGGAGGTCGTACCCCGTGCGGTGACCACCCTGGTCGACGGTCTGGAGGCGGCCGCGTGCGTGCGCCGGGTGCCGGACACCGCCAACCGCCGGGTCATCCGGATCGAGCTGACCGAGACCGGCCGCGCCACGCTGCGCATGCTGCGCAACGCGCGAACGGGCGCGGCAGAGGAGATCCTGGCTCCATTGACCACCGATCAGCGCGAACTGCTCGGCGGGCTGCTGAACGCGCTGGCGGACGGGCCGGCGGAGCGCAGCTGCTGAGGGGCCGCCTGGCCGACGCCTAGCCGAGGGGGCACGCATGCCGCTGCTGGAGCCGAAACCGGGAGCCCTGCGCCCGCGCACCCTCAGCGGTCCGGCCCCTGACCGGGTGCCCGAGCGGCGGGCGGCCGGAACCCCCGAGCCGCTGCGTTCCGAGCTGATCGCGCTGCTCGGCGCCGAGAAGGTGCTGTGGAAGGTCTCCGACCTGGTGCGCTACGCCTCGGACGCCTCCCCCTACCGGTTCGTGCCCCAGGTCGTCGTGATCGCCGAGGACCTCGACGACGTCTCCGCCGTGCTGTCCTACGCCCACGGCAAGCAGCGCGAGGTGGTCTTCCGGGCCGCCGGGACCTCGCTCAACGGCCAGTCCCAGGGCGAGGACATCCTGGTCGACGTGCGCCGCCACTGGGCGGGGATCGAGGTGCTGGAGGAGGGGCTGCGGGCCCGGATCCGCCCCGGCACCACCGTCCAGCGCGCCAATGCCGCGCTGGCCCGGCACGGCCGCGTGCTCGGGCCCGACCCGGCCAGCGCGATCGCCTGCACGCTCGGCGGGGTGGTCGCGAACAACGCCTCGGGCATGACCGCGGGAACCACGAGGAACGCGTACCGCACCCTGTCCTCGCTCACCTTCGTGCTGCCCGGCGGCACGGTCGTGGACACCGCCGACCCGCTGGCCGACGAGGAGCTGGCGCGCGCCGAGCCGGCCCTGTGCCGCGGGCTGATGGACATCAAGCGGGAGATCGAGGCCGATCACCGGCTGACCGCGCGGATCCGCGCCAAGTACGCGATCAAGAACACCACCGGCTACCGGCTGGACGCCTACCTCGACGGCACTACCCCGGTGGAGATCCTGCGCGGGCTGATGGTCGGTTCGGAAGGCACTCTGGGCTTCCTCTCCGAGCTGGTCTTCGACACCCTGCCGCTGGACCGCGAACTCTCCAGCGCCCTGCTCTTCTTCCCCTCCCTGCCCGCCGCCGCGGCGGCCGTGCCGCTCTTCAACGCGGCGGGCGCGCTCGCCGTCGAGCTGATGGACGGCAACACGCTGCGCGCCTCGGTCAGCGTGGCGGGCGTACCCGCCGACTGGGCGGCGCTGCCCAAGGACACGACCGCCCTGCTCGTGGAGTTCCGGGCGCCGGACGCGGCGGGCAGGGCGGTGTACGAACGGCTCGCGGCCGACGTGGTCGCGCGGCTGGACCTGGTCGCACCGGTGGCCTCGGTGACCAATGCCTTCACCACCGATGCCGAGACCATCGCGGGGTACTGGAAGGCCCGCAAGGCGTTCGTCACCGCCGTCGGCGGAGCCCGCGCCGGCGGCACCACCCTGATCACCGAGGACTTCGCCGTCCCGCCGTCCCGCCTGGCCGAGGCCTGCGAGGCGCTGCTGGAACTGCAGGCGGAGCACGGCTTCGACGCCGCCGTGGCCGGTCACGCGGCCCACGGCAACCTGCACTTCCTGCTCGCCTTCGACGCCGCGCTGCCCGCCGACGTCGAGCGGTACGGGGCGTTCATGGAGGCCTTCTGCCGCCTCACCGTCGAGCGGTTCGACGGCTCGCTGAAGGCCGAGCACTCCACCGGCCGCAACATGGCCCCCTTCCTGGAACTGGAGTGGGGCGCCGCGGCCACCGAGCTGATGTGGCGCACCAAGCGGCTGGTCGACCCGGACGCGGTGCTCGCCCCGCGGATCCTGCTCGACCGCGATCCGCTGGCCCACCTGCGCGGGCTCAAGACGATCCCCCGGGTCGAGGCCGTCGCCGACCCCTGCATCGAATGCGGGTTCTGCGAGCCCGTCTGCCCCAGCAAGGACCTGACGACCACGCCCCGGCAGCGGATCGTGCTGCGCCGCGAGATGATGCGCCAGCAGCCCGGCTCCCCGGTGCTGGACGGGCTGCTCGACGCCTACGGCTACGACGCGGTGGACACCTGCGCGGGCGATTCCACCTGCAAGCTGGCCTGCCCGGTCGGCATCGACACCGGCGCACTGATGAAGGACTTCCGCCACCGCCGGCACAGCCCGCGCGAGGAACGGACGGCCGCGCTCGTCGCGAAGCACTTCGGGGCCGTGGAGGCGGCGGCCCGGCTCGCGGTCGCCGCCGCCGACCGGATCACCGACCGGCTCGGGGACGGCCCGCTGCGCCTCGTCACGGCGGCCGCGCGCAAGGCCGTACGCCCGGACCTGGTACCGCAGTGGCTCCCCCAGATCCCGGGCGCGGCCGCCCGTGCGCTGCCCGTCACACGGCGGGTCGGAGCCCACGCCGTGTACTACCCGGCCTGCGTCAACCGGATCTTCGGCGGCCCGGACGGCACGGACGGCCCGTCCCTGCCCGAGGCGGTGGTCGCGGTGTCCGAGCGGGCGGGCAGGCCGGTGTGGATCCCGAAGGACGTGACCGGGACCTGCTGCGCGACGATCTGGCACTCGAAGGGCTACGACGCCGGGAACCGGCTGATGGCCAACCGGATCGTCGAGGCCGCCTGGGGCTGGACGGCCGGCGGGCGGCTGCCCCTCGTCGTCGACGCCTCCTCCTGCACCCTGGGCATCGCGCACGAGGTGGTCCCGTTCCTGACCGCGGACAACCGCGACCTGCATGCCGAACTGACCGTCGTCGACTCGGTCGTCTGGGCGGCCGAGGAGCTGCTGCCGCGCCTGGAGGTGCTTCGCACGGTCGGTTCGGCGGTGCTGCATCCGACCTGCTCGATGCTCCATCTGGGTGACGAGGCGCAGCTGCGGGCGGTGGCCGGGGCCTGCGCGCGGGAGGTGGTCGTGCCGGACGACGCGGGCTGCTGCGCTTTCGCGGGCGACCGCGGCATGCTCCACCCGGAGCTGACGGACGCCGCGACGGCGCGCGAGGCCGTGGAGGTCACGGCGCGGTCCTACGACGTGCACCTCTCGGCGAACCGCATGTGCGAGGTGGGGATGGAACGAGCCACGGGGCACGCCTACTACTCGGCGCTCCTCGCACTGGAGCGCGCCACCCGCCCCTGAGCGCCCGGCCGTACGTACCGGAACGAAGCCGTCGCCGATCCGGAACGACCATGGCCGGTTCTCGTACCGGCCAGGGAAAATCGATTGCCCCGCATGGTGTCCAAAGGCGAACCTTGCACGGTTTGAACCACTACCGAGTCATGGGGCGTCATGCAGATCAGCGATCTTCCGTATCCGGACCCAGGGGTACCCGACGCGCGATCCGGGCCCCGGTTCCTGCTGTGGCTGGGGCGCAATCAGCTTGCCGGACAGTTCAAGAGCCTGTGCTGGGGGCTGATGCACTTCTGCGGGATCGCGGGTCTGCCGTTCGCCGTCGGCCTCGGTGTGGAGGCGGTCGTGGACCGCGACGGCACCCGGCTGCTCCTGGTCGGCGGTCTCGTCCTGCTGCTCGGCATCGCCATCTCGCTCGGTGACACCATGCTGCACCGGACGGCCGTGACCAACTGGATCACCGCGGCCGCCCGGGTGCAGCAGCTGCTCGCCCGCAAGACGGCGGAGCTGGGCGCCGCCCTGACCCGGCGGGTCGCGGCCGGCGAGGTGGTGGCCGTCTCCACCGGCGACGTCGAGAAGATCGGCTGGTTCGTCGAGGCGGTCTCCCGTTTCCTCGCCGCCGCCGTCGCCGTCGTCGTGATCTGCGTGGGCCTCGTCCTCTACGCGCCCGCGCTCGGCGTGGTCGTGGCGGTCGGCGTGCCCGTACTGGCCCTGGCCGTCCTGCCGTTGCTGCCGCGGGCCACCAAGCGCGCCGACATCCAGCGCGAGAAGGCGGGCCGGGCCACCGAGCTGGCCTCGGACACCGTGGCCGGGCTGCGCGTCCTGCGCGGCATCGGCGGCGAGGAACTGTTCCTCGGCCGCTACCGCGAGGCCTCCCAGGAAGTCCGCGAGGCCGCCGTGCGCAGTGCCCGGATGTGGGCCCTGATCTCGGCGGTCCAGGTCCTGCTGCCGGGCCTGCTCCTGATCACGGTGGTCTGGTACGGCGCCACGCTCGTCCTGGACGCGCGGATCACGGTGGGCGAACTGGTCGCCGTGTTCAGCGCGGTGGCCCTGATGCTCTACCCGCTGCGGCACTTCGAGGAGATCGCCATGGCGTACTCCTTCTCCCGGCCCTCGGCCAAGCGGGCGGCGCGAGTGCTGTCGCTGACCCGCACGGACCCCGACGAGGAGGGCGACGCGGGCGCGGAACCGGACGCCACGGTGACGCCGGTCGCTCCGGCGAAGCCGACGCCCGCCGCCCCGGCCCCCGGGGGCGACCTGTACGACCCGGAGACCGGACTGCTGGCCCCGACGGGGCTGTTCACCGCCGTGGTCTGCGGGGATCCGGACCTGGCGGGGCGGCTCGCGGAGCGCCTGGGCGGGCATCCGGCCGACGCCGTCGGCAGCCCGTCGGTGCTGCTGGGCGGGGTCGCGCTGGACGAGCTGGAGCTGGACACGGCGCGCACGCTGGTGCTCGTACAGGACAAGGACCCGGTGCTGCTGTCCGGGACGCTGCGCGAGCTGCTCGACGTACCGGCGTCCCACGCGGTCGAGCCCTCGGCGGCCCTGGCGGCGGCCCAGTGCGCGGACGTACTGGACGCGCTGACGCAGTCCGCGCCGGACGGGGTGGACGACCCGATGGACGCGCGGATCACCGAGCGCGGGCGCTCGCTCTCGGGCGGCCAGCGCCAACGCCTCGCGCTGGCACGTTCGCTGGTCACCGACCCGGAGGTGCTGGTGCTGGACGAGCCGACCTCGGCGGTCGACTCGCACACGGAGGCCCGGATCGCGGAGGGCATCGCGGCCCTGCGCACGGGTCGTACGACGGTGGTCCTGGCCTCGTCGCCGCTGCTGCTGGACCGCGCCGACCGGGTCGTCCTGGTCGACGGGGGCGCGGTCGCGGCAGTCGGTACGCACCGTGAACTGCTGCACGGCGACCCGCGCTACCGCGCGGTCGTCACGCGCGAGACGGACGAGGAACAGCTGCTCGGCACGGTCGAGCGGCTCGACACGCTGCGGGAACTCACAGAGATCGAGGAATCGGCATGATCGGCGTGATGGCGCCGGAGTACGATCCGGCCGCCCCGGAAACCGTCGCCACCCTCCCGGTGGGCACGACGGCGACCGTACGGGGCTACGTGCGCGGGCTGCTGCGGCGGCACCGGCGGCCGTTCGTCCTCCTGGTGACGGTCAATGCGGTCGCGGTGGTCGCCTCCATGATCGGCCCGTATCTGCTCGGGCGGGTGGTGGACGATCTCGCGGCGGGGGCGCGCGAACTCCATCTGGGGCGGGTCGCGCTGCTGTTCTCACTGGCCCTGGTCGTCCAGACGCTCTTCGTCCGGATGGTCCGGCTGCGCGGCGCCATGCTCGGCGAGGAGATGCTGGCCGATCTGCGCGAGGACTTCCTGGTCCGGTCGGTGGCCCTGCCGCCGGGCGTGCTGGAGCGCGCGGGTACCGGTGACCTGCTGTCCCGGATCACCACCGACATCGACCGGCTCGCCAACGCGATGCGCGAGGCCGTGCCCCAGCTGGCCGTCGGTGTGGTGTGGGCGGGGCTGCTCTTCGCGGCGCTCGCCGTGACCGCGCCGCCGCTGGCGCTGGCCGCGCTGGTGGCACTGCCGGTGCTGGTCCTGGGCTGCCGCTGGTACTTCAAGCGGGCGCCCTCGGCCTACCGCTCGGAGGCAGCGGGCTACGCGGCGGTCGCCGCGGCGCTCACCGAGACGGTGGACGCGGGTCGCACGGTCGAGGCGCACCGCCTCGGCGGCCGCCGGATCGCCCTGTCCGAGCGGCGGATCAAGGAGTGGACGGCCTGGGAGCGGTACACGCTGTTCCTGCGTTCGGTCCTCTTCCCGGTCATCAACGTCACCTACGTGACGATCCTGGGGTCGGTGCTGCTGATCGGCGGATACTGCGTGCTCCAGGGCTGGATGTCGGTGGGCCAGATGACCACCGGCGCGCTGCTGGCCCAGATGATGGTCGACCCGATCGGCCTGATCCTGCGCTGGTACGACGAGCTCCAGGTCGCCCAGGTCTCCCTGGCCCGGCTGGTGGGGGTGCGCGAGATCGAGCCCGACGCGGGGGACGGTCTGGTGGTGCCGGACGGCCGTGCCGTACGGGCCGACGCGGTCCGGTTCGGCTACCGCGAGGGGGTGGACGTCCTGCACGAGGTGTCCCTGTCGGTTCCGCCGGGCACCCGGGTGGCGCTGGTCGGTCCCTCGGGCGCGGGCAAGTCCACGCTGGGCCGGCTGCTGGCGGGCATCTACGCGCCGCGGGTGGGCGAGGTCACGCTGGGCGGGGCCGAGCTGTCGCGGATGCCCGCGGAGCGGGTGCGCGAGCACGTGGCGCTGGTCAACCAGGAACACCACGTCTTCGTGGGCAGCCTGCGCGACAACCTGCGGCTCGCGCGGTCGGGCGCCGAGGACGCGGAGCTGTGGGCGGCGCTGGGCGCGGTCGACGCGGACGGCTGGGCCAGGGCGCTGGAGAGCGGGCTGGACACCGAGGTCGGCTCGGGCGCCTCGGCGCTCACCCCGGCGCAGGCGCAGCAGATCGCGCTGGCCCGGCTGGTGCTGGCCGATCCGCACACGCTGGTCCTGGACGAGGCGACCTCGCTGCTGGATCCGCGGGCGGCCCGGCACCTGGAGCGTTCGCTGGCGCGGGTGCTGGAGGGTCGTACGGTCGTGGCGATCGCCCACCGGCTGCACACCGCGCACGACGCGGACGTGATCGCGGTGGTCGAAGCGGGCCGGATCAGCGAGCTGGGCTCGCACGACGAACTGGTCGCGGCGGACGGCGCGTACGCGGCGCTGTGGCGCTCGTGGCACGGCTGATCCCGACACCGGCCGGACGCACCCGTGCCCCCTGCCGTCACGCTCGTGACGGCAGGGGGCACGCGCGTTCAGGCCTTGCGGAGCCGGTCGATGATCCCGTCGAGGTCGCGGGTCATCATGTAGTCGCGGACGAAGTGGCCGCCGGGCTCCTCGTGCCACTCGTGCGGGATGCCGACGCGGTCGAGGGCGCCGCGGAACTCCCGCTGCCCGGCGAGCACCTGGGTCTCGTTGAACGTGTCGAACGCGTTGGTCCGGTCGGGGCTGGTGCCCGCGACGAGGAAGACGCGCTTGTTGCGGTAGCTCTCGATGCGTTCCATCGGGTTGTCGGCGGTGACCCTGGCCTGGTCCCACGGCACGCCGTAGACCGTGCCGCCGCCCAGGTCGAGGGCCGCGGAGGACAGGTTGGCCCAGTGCACCACGGCGCCGTTGTCGCGGCGCAGGCTGGCGGGGCCGGAGTGGGAGCTCACCGAGGCGAAGTGGCCCCAGTACTTGGCCGCGTACTTCAGGGCGCCGAAGCCGCCCATCGAGAACCCGGAGACGGCGCGACCGTCGTATTCGGCGAAGGTCCGGAAGTTGGCCTCGACCCAGGGGATCAGCTGCCCGATGTGGAAGGTCTCCCAGTTGCGGGGGCCGACGTTGGAGGTGACGGGGTTGGAGTACCAGCCCGCGTGCCCGCCGTCGGGCATCACGACGATGATCGGCTTGCCCTGGGTCAACTCGCGGATGCGCAGGCGGTCGAAGGTGATGAAGTCCTGGTCGGTGCCGCCGCCGTGGAACAGGTACAGGACGGGGTAGGTGCGCCCGCTCCAGTGGTAGTCGTCCGGGAGCAGGACGTTGACGGCGGGCTGCCAGCCGATCGCGTCGGTCTGGAAGCGGTAGTACCACATGCGGGGGTCGCCCTCGCCGCGGTCCACGATGTGCAGTCCCCCCGCGTCGCCGACGGCGGAGGCCGTCGTGGCCGACGCGAGGACGCCGCCGGCGCCGAGGGCCATCGCGGCGGAGAGCCCGCCGACGGTCTTGAGGAGGTTCCTGCGGGTGGGACGGTGCTCGTTCACCATGATCTCCTGATCACAACGTCACGGGTGGGTCGTCAGTTGTTGGTGATCCAGGTGCCCCGGGCGGGGGTCCAGTGGATCGTGACCTTCTGGAAGCGCTGGACCTTGCCGCCCGCCTCGTCGGTCTCGTCGGTCTCCGGGTAACCCAGCGCGGCCTCGTGGCCCGCCGCGTGGAAGGCGTCGTAGATCGCGCCGTGCACCACATGCGCGCCGGTCTGCGGCGACCACATGAACAACCCCCGCTCGAAGAACTGGTAGCGGCCGCGCGTCCCGCCCGGTGCCTGCGCGCCCGCGGCCTCGTCCATCGTCGGGAAGCCCCAGCGCCGCTCCGCGTCCGTCGCCCAGAACTTGTCCCGGATGTCGCCGTAGACCGCGTAGGCCGCGTCGGGGTGCCACAGGATGATCCCGTTCTGGAAGGCCTGGAAGCGTCCGCCCATCATGGAATCGCGCTCCCCCGTGGTCGGCCGGCCCAGCGCGCCGCCCGGCCCGCCCATCCCGTCGTACTTCGCCCCGATCGCGCCGTACGGCATCAGGTCGTCCAGCAGGTTGTAGCGCCGC
This sequence comes from Streptomyces sp. NPDC002138, assembly GCF_040296485.1. NCBI lineage: Bacteria > Bacillati > Actinomycetota > Actinomycetes > Kitasatosporales > Streptomycetaceae > Streptomyces > Streptomyces sp. NPDC002138. Next base: position 152,702 of record NZ_JBEOXE010000012.1, read on the forward strand.
GGAGTGAACCCGCGGAGCCCGTCGCCCCACGTCCGCTCCTCGGCCACGTGCCCGAAGTCGTACTCCTCGCGCACCACCGGCTGGGTGTGCCCCGGGTCCGCCCACCGGACGAAGAGGGCCACGTGGTCGGTGCCGCCGGCGTCCTTGAGCAGGATGTCGCCGGGTTGCAGGTCGCCCGCCGGAATGTCGAAGGTCACGTTCCACAGGGACCAGGTGGTCAGGGACGAGTCCAGGTGCCAGGCCATCGACACGAAGCCCGAGCAGTCGGGCCGGTAGCAGCCGAACTGGTTGTCGTGGCAGCCGCTCTGGCTGTAGGGCACCTGCTCGGCGATCCACGACCAGGCGCGGTCCATCGCTTCACCCCGCCCGATGGGCCCCCCGCGGTCCGAGGCGCTCGCGGCGGGCGCCGCGACGAACGTGACCGCGGTGGCCGCCAGCATCAGTGTCAGCGTCCCGATCGCACGCCGAAGGACCAGCGCTCTCATGGCTGTCTCCTGATCAGTTGGTGGTGGTCCACGTACCCCGGGTGGGGTTCCAGTGGATCGTCGCGTTCTGGAAGCGCTGGGCCTTGCCGCCCGCCTCGTCGACCTCGTCGGTCACGGGGTAGCCCAACGCGGCCTCGTGGCCCGCCGCGTGGAAGGCGTCGTAGATCGCGCCGTGCACCACATGCGCACCCGTCGGCGCCGACCACATGAACAGCCCGCGCTCGAAGAACTGGTAGCGGCCCCGGGTCCCGCCCGGCGCCGGCGCGGCGTCCGCCTCGTCCATCGTCGGGAAGCCCCAGCGCCGCTCGGCGTCCGTCGCCCAGAACTTGGCGAGGATGTCGCCGTAGATCGCGTAGGCCGCGTCGGGGTGCCAGAGGATGATGCCGTTCTGGAATCCCTGGAAGCGTCCGCCCAGTTGGGCGGCTTCCTCGGCGCGGACGGGCCATCCCAGGGGGCTGCCGTGGCCGCCCATGCCGTCGTACTTCGCCCCGATCGCCCCGTACGGCTGGAACGCCTCGTCCCGCTGCGCCCGGGCCGTGCCCTCCGCCTGGTCGTAGCGGTCGGGATAGGCGGAGCGCTGGACGGCCTGCGCCAGCTGGCCGGGGCTGCTGCCCTCCATGCCCGGCTCCATCTGGAGGGCCACCTCGAAGAACTTGCCCGCCGCGTAATCGACGTCGAGGATCTGCTCCGGCGAGCCCCACCCCTGCGAGGGCCGCTGCTGGAAGACGCCGAGCGAGTCCCGGTCGCCGCAATTCAGGTTGTTCATGCGGGACTCGACCCAGCCCGTCTCGAACCCTGCGAGCATCACCTTGTCGGACACGTTCATGCGCTGGCCGACCTCGTACACCTTGCGTATCACCGCGATGTCCCGCTGCGCGGGTATGTCGCAGTACAACTCGGCCGTCGCGGTGTGCCCGAGGGGCCCCGGCACCTCGCGGACGCCCTGCGCCCAGGCCGGGGAGCACAGGGCGGAAGCGGCCGTCATGGCCGTCACGGCCAGCAGAACCATTCTCGATCTCGTACGTCGTGCCGTTGCGCCACGCACCAGCCTGCTCCTTCGCTGCGGTTCACCTTGCGGCGGCGGTCGTGCGGGGGATCAGTGCGGTCCCTGACCGACGGCCCACAACGTAGTGGCGCGGCATGGCGGTACCTCATCCGGAACGATCCGGAGTGACAGCCCCCGGCAGCCTGCGATACCGGGTCAGCCCGCGGGCTCGGGCCGCGGACACGGCGGGAGCGCGGGGCGGTCCTGGGCGCGTACGGCGGGCAGCCAGGCGTCGGGGCGTGCCGAGCCCGGCGGGAGGAAGACGTGGAACCACTGGGTGGACCGCGTGCCCGATTCGTCGATGATGGGGATGCCCTCGGGGAGTTGGCAGTCGGCTTCGAGGACGTCGCCGTGCCACACCCGCGTGCCCACGACGTTGTCGGTGGTGTAGGCGCGCAGAGGATCGACAGCGAGGCCAAGGCTGCACTGCGGGTCGCGGTCGGTCCGGGCCCGGCAGCTCTGCTCGGCGTTGAACACGCGGACCCGGTCGGCGGCGCCCGCCACCTGTCGCACGGCCGCCGTGCCGGAGCCGCCGGGCAACGCGGAGCCGCCGCCGTCGTGCAGGGCGTACGTCCAGCCCGCCCCGGCCGCCCCCGCCACTCCGCAGACGGCCACGGCCGTGAGGACGGCGAGGGCCCTCGCACGCGGCGGGGGCTCGGGGGGCACGGCGACGGCCACCCGGTCGGCGACCGTACGCGCCGTGATGCGCGTGTGCAGGCTCACCGCGGTGTGCGGGGCGCGCTCGGAGTGGGTCGGGGCCAGACAGTCCGCGGCGAGCGCCCGCCAGAACGCCGGTACCGCGGGCTCCAGGCGCAACGGCGCGCGTCCGTCGGCATATTCCTGCGCCCCGGCGCCGCGCGCCATCGGGGTGGCGCCGGGGAAGGGCGAGGCTCCGGAGGTGAACACCTCGTGGATGACGATGCCCAGGGCCCAGATGTCGGCGCTCGGCCGGACCTCCACGCCGTGCTCGCCGAGCGGGGCCCTCCAGCGTTCGGGCGGGAGGTAGTCGAAGGTGCCCATCGGGGGCGCGTACCCGTGGGTGCCGTCGGTGGCGGTCAGTTCCGTGGCGATCCCGAAGTCCGCGAGTTTGACGGAACCGTCCGCCATGACCAGGACGTTGTCCGGTTTGAGGTCGCCGTGCACCCACCCGGTGCGGTGCAGATGGGCCAGTCCCTCGCAGACCTCGGCGATCAGACGCGCCCCTTCGGCTTCGCTCACCCCGCCGTCCAGCAGGTCCCGCAGGCTGCACCGGGCCCGCTCCATGACCAGCACGATCGCGCCGTCCAGGAACGGGTCGTCCGGTTCGCTGAGCACGACGGAGTCCAGGAGGCGGATCAGCCTCGGGTGCCGGGTGCGGCTGCACAGCTCGACCTCACGGCGGGCGGCTTCCGCCACCTTGCGGGCCTGGCGCGGGGAGAGCCCGGCGGTCGGCAGGAATTTGAGCGCGACGTCGTCGGGGCCGGTGGTGTCGTCGGCGACGGGGACGTCGTCGGGGCCGGCGGTGTCGTCGGCGACGGGGACGCCGTCGGAGCCGGCGGTGTGCGGAGCCGCGCCGACCGGCCGTCCGGCGTAGACGGTGGCCCAACCACCCGCCGCGATCGGCTCGGTGACCTCCCAGCGGCCCACCCGGTAGCCGCGCGGGAGGGTCCGGGCGCGGTCACTTCCCGAGGTGTCGGACGAGCCGTGCACGGTCCGCTCCTCCGGCGCGTCGGCCCTGTCGTTCCGCGACGGCGCATGTCGTGGCCGGCCGTGTCATCGCACCGTCTCCCGCGTCCGCGGGCCCGCCGGGAACCGGGGCGGCAGCAGCGCGAGGTGCTCCTCCCGTACGAGCCCGAACCGCAGCGCGAGCCCGACGATGGTCTCCCGCTTGCCATTGCGCCGGGCACTCCTGCGGGGATCGAATTCGGCCGGAACCCCGATCCTCATCTTCTCCTCGGCGAGGTAGTCGATGTGGGAGCTGACCGCCCGGGCCGTCAACAGGCCGCATGCGGCGTGGTTCTTGAGCCGTTCCACGATCTCGGGTGTGGTCGGCACCGCGACGGGCGACTCGTCGCGCAGGCGCGGTTCGCAGAGCGCGATCAGCACCAGGAAGTACGTGGCCGTCTCGTCCAGGGAGTAGGCGGTGACGGTACGGCTCGCTCCGTGGCCGCCCCGGCCCGCCATGGCCCCCATGACGTCCGGGTCCAGGTAGAGGTGGTCGGGGGCGAACACCTGGAAGGAGACGGTGGCGCTGCCGCGCGTGGGCAGGACGACCCGGGAGAACTCGAAGGGAATGGGCGCCCCGGCCCGGCGCGGGGGCACCCTCAGGTACTCCCCGGCCCCCTCGGGGTTCTCGACCAGGTAACTCTGGTCCGCGCTGTGGTTGCTGAGCTGCCAGTGGTCGTCGGTCACCCGGATCTCGCCCGCGAGCCGGGAGATCGCGGGGTCGACGAGGCGGAGTTCGACGGGGGTCGTCGCGGAGCCCCGTCCGAAGCGCGCCACCTCCCCCGGTCCGAGCCGCAGCGTCACCGCGTCACCGAACGGCTCCTCGCCGATGCCGTCGCTCCCCTGCGGCAGATAGATCACTATCCCGCTCACGGTCCCCCCTTCCTCTCCTCGCCCCCGCGCCAGCGGGCGTCACCCCCACTGACGTTACCCACGCGTACAGGCGTTCGCCGCATGAATGCGGACGCATTGGCCGGGACTCGCCGTGAGACTGTCCGACCGGTCGGCCCGTACGGTCTCCCGCCGCACTCACGCTCCGTTCTAGGGGCCCTCGTCGTAGTGGCCCGCCTCGATCTCGAGGGCGAGTTCCTGGAGAACGTCCGTCGAGGAGACGTCCGTACGTCCGCGGTCGTGCACCGTCGCGAGGCTGGTGAACGCCAGGCTGAACCCCGAGACCATCGTGTGCAGCGCCGGGCCCAGCGCCTCGGCCACCACGCGCGCCACCTGCTGCGGGGTCGCGTCGGCCGGCACGCTGATCGACGGCAGCATCTCGTTGAGGAGCTGGGTGGCCACTCCTTCCGTCGCCGCCGTGTCGTCCGCGTCCTCTCCCGCCTCGGCGGCCCGGTGGAGTTCCCGGGCTTCGGTGAGGATGCCGACGACCCGCTTGAGTACCTCTGCGCGTTGCATCTCGCAGAGCGTATCCGCCGACACCCCGCCACGGTCGGCGTCCGTGGCGCGGCGCGGAGGCCCGGGTCTGGTGAACCCCCGTCAGAAACCGTCTCGTATCCTCCACCTGTGCCTGACCTGGCACATCGGCGGGTAGCCAGGGGGCGCGGGTGGATGACGTGGACGTGGACGTGGATGCGATCGGGGTCGGCGTCGGCGTCGGCCCGACAGAAGCGGTGGACGGCCGGGTGGACGCGGAGGGGCGGCTGGAGGCTCTCCGGGGGGAGTTGAGGGGGTACTGCTACCGGATGCTCGGCTCGGCGTTCGAGGCGGAGGACGCGGTGCAGGAGACGATGATCCGGGCCTGGCGAAGCCTCGACCGCTTCGAGGAACGCTCCTCGTTGCGGTCCTGGGCCTACCGGATCGCCACCAACGTCTGCCTGGACGCCCTCGCCGCCGGGAAGCGGCGCGCCCTGCCCATGGACCTGAGCGGTCCGACCAGCGGGGCCACCTCGCCGGGTGCCCCGCTCGAAGCCCGTGTGTGGATCGAGCCGTACCCCGCCGATCCGGAGGCCGTCGCCGTGGCGGACGAGTCCGTACGGCTGGCCTTCGTCGCCGCGCTCCAGCACCTGCCGCCCCGACAGCGGGCCACGCTGCTGCTGCGGGAGGTACTCGGGTTTTCCGCGGCCGAGGTGGCGGACCTGCACGGATCCTCCGTGGCCTCGGTCAACAGTGCCCTGCAGCGGGCCCGCGCCACGCTGGCCGCGCGCCGCACCCCGGCCGACGGGCCTGCGGCCGCGCCCTCCGACCCGGTCACGGGGGCCCTGGCCGACCGGTACGCCGACGCCTTCTCCCGCTTCGACATGGAGGAGCTCAACATGCTGCTCCACGTGGACGCCACCCTGTCCCTGCCCCCGTACACCCTGTGGATGCGGGGGGTGAACGACATCCGGGCCTGGCTGACCGGACCGGCCATCGGCTGCCGCGGGTCCCGGCTGATCCCGACCGTGGCGAACGGATCGCCCGCCTTCGGCCAGTACCGGCCCAGCCCGGACGGAACGGGCTTCGACCCCTGGGCGCTCCAGGTGGTCGACATCCACGCCGACCGGGTCACCGGCATCAGCTTCTTCCGCGACACCGCCCGCCTCTTCCCGGCCTTCGGCCTGCCCGCCCGCGTGGAGGCCTAGGTGTATTGCCCAGTGAGGTTGGGGACGCGGCTGGCGGGTGGTTTGCCTGCGAGGGCGGTGTGTCCGCGGTGGTGATTGTAGGTGTGCA